>CBETOJ010000177.1:0-4122 GCA_965537725.1 uncultured Campylobacterales bacterium
AATATCTCATCTTGAACTGATGCGCCACTTGCAAAAGAGATCCCAAAATCAAGTTGAATAATATTATACATCCATGAAAAAAACTGAACATATAAAGGCTTATCTAAACCATATACCTCTTTAAGCTGAGCGACTGCTTCAGGGGTAATATTTGGATTTAGTTCCCCACTTGCAAAAAAACTATTTGGTGCTAAATTGATCGCAGTAAAAGATATTACAGAGATAATAAATAACATAAATACTAAATAGATAGTTTTTTTTATAATGATCTTATTCATTGTTTGTCTCAATTGCTACTACAGCTATAGCAAATCCTCCATCGTGAGTAATACTTAATGAGCTATCTTTTATAGAAAAGTTTTTTATGATCTCATCTGTAAATGTGATCATAGGAGCACCTTTAGCTGTTTTAGAGATACATATATCATGAAATCCACATTCACTCCCTATTCCTACACCTAAGGCCTTGCTTGCTGCTTCTTTTGCTGCCCAAAATCCTGCTGCACTACTTGGGCTTTTTACTAACGCTATCTCTTCATCTGATAAGAATCTCTTTAAAGCTTTATCTCCAAATTTTTCAATAAGCTTCTCTATTCTTGAAATCACTACCATATCTATACCAATCATGTTACGCTTCCTAAATACCGCTCAAGAATTATTTTTGCAGCAATCGAATCGATCCTTCCATCACGCTTTTGTTTGATCTCCCCTTTGGTAAGCTCTTTTGCTTCTAAAGAACTCATATTTTCATTTTGAAAAACAACCTCTCCACTGAAGTCCAAAAGAGTGACAAAATGCTTTACACGCGGTTTCATATCTTCACTTGATTCAGGGTATCCTACCACTAAAGTATCTATTGCCCATTCTTTTAAAAATGCACTTACATCTCTTGCTGCTTGATCTCTATTTTTTCTTAAAATTGCCTCTTGCGGACTTACTATATTTGAAGCTAAAGATAAGGCACACCCTATTCTTTTAAGACCTATATCGATTGCAGCGTATTTTTTTTGCATCTAGTCTAAAAGCTCACTTGCAATCTCAAATCTATTGGCTGTCATTAGATGAACTTTTGGATGGATCTTTAAAATTGAGTCTAAAAGATTTTGACTCAATTCCATCCCTACTTTATACTCTTCCTCTTCACCAATTTTTGCAGCTTTTGCAAGTTTTTCACTCCACATATCTGGAACATGGATACCTGGTACATGGGAAGATAAGAATTGTGCTGTACGAAGTTTTGTTATAGGAAACACTCCTAAGATAAGTTGTGCTTTTTTTCTCTCATCATGGAAACTATTTTGCACATTGGTAAAGTACTCTATAAGCTGTTTTGCATTCTCAATATCATATACAGGTTGGGAAATGATCCCTAGCGCTCCATTTTGTACTTTTTTTGTCATTTTTTTCTCTAAGGATCTCATATTTTTAGCAAATGAATTTGTTACTGCATATGGATAGATCTTTTTAGGAGCAGTTTTAAATGGTTTCCCTGAATAGTCCATCCCATTATTAAATGAATTTATCATCTCTAAAAGAACCGTAGAGTTTCCCTCAAACACCCCTTTGACACGTGGTTGATCACTCATATGAGCAGGATCTCCTGTAAGAGCAAGAACTGCTCTTATATCAAAGTCATTACCTCCAAGAAGATCACTTTGTAAAGCGATTTTGTTTTTATCTCGCATACTCATTGTAGCGATCACTGGTTTATTAAAACTTTGCTGCAATTTTAAAGCAGCAAACATTGCATTATATTTTAATTTTGCAAGAGGATTGTCTGTAGTACTAAAACCATCTACCTTTGATTCAAGGTGAAGTTTTTTAATTTTTTCTATAATTCCATCAAAAGTTGGCTCATGGGATGGAGTAGTTTCTAGTGTAATATATTTATCATTTTGTAGTTTTTCAATTAATTGTTCAAACATATAGGATTTTTGCCTTTTAAAAAGTTTTATACTCTATTAGATATAATCCTCTGATTATACCAAATTTATACTAATATATGGAGTAGCTATGAAACTGGCTGTATTTGATTTTGACTCAACACTTATGGATGGAGAGACTATTGATTTTTTTGCCGCAGAACTTGGACTTGAAGAGAAAGTTGCTGCGATCACAGAACAAGCGATGCAAGGGAAACTTGACTTTTTTGAGAGTCTTATCACAAGGGTAAACCTACTAAAAGGTTTAGAGCATGAAAAAGTTGTAGAGATTGGAAGAAACCTTCCTTTGATGCCAGGAGCGTATGAGACTATAAGTGAGCTTCAAAAAAAAGGTTATAAAACAGTTTGTTTTAGTGGAGGATTTCGAGTGGGAACTGAGCCTGCTAAAGAGAAACTTGGACTTGATGCAGACTTTTCAAATATTTTACATCACAAAGATGGAAAATTGACAGGTCTTGTTGGTGGAGAGATGATGTTTGATTATTCAAAAGGGGAAATGATCCAAAGATTACAAAGACTTTTAAATATTCATAGAACCGATACTTTAGTCGTTGGAGATGGTGCAAATGATAGAAGTATGTTTAAATTTGCCAATACTAGAATCGCATTTTGTGCCAAAGATATCTTAAAAAAAGAAGCTAATATAATTATAGATACAAAAGATCTTACACAGATCTTAGATAAGATTTAAACTTCTAGCTTTAAAAAGGGAGCAAAGAGAAAGAACTTCTTTGCACCTTATAAAGTTTTACAGGATAAATCACCTGTCCATTTTCAATGGTAATATCTTTAAAAATTGAGATATCTTCTGATTTTAAATACTCTATTGCGATCATGCTACTATAATTTACCCAGTTATAAAGTATGTTATTTCCTAAAAGTTCACTATACCCCTCTAGCATATCAGGTATCTGTCCAATAGAACTTGCAATAATTAAACTATTTCTATCACCTCTTTGTGTTAAAGAAAACACTAAAGGGGTAAAATTAAGCTGCGTTGAGAGAACTACTCTTGGACGTACCTCCTCTGCTGTAAGAGCTGATAATAGCATTGAGCTTTTTACAATTGGAGTATTTAAAATAAGTGCGGAGCCATTCAAACGTGACCGAAGAGAAGAGACTACTTTTTTGTATCGTCCATTATTATCATTGATCTGTTTTGAGTATTTTACTGGCTCACTAGATAAAAAAGTATGGAGTGTTTCTCCAATAGCAGAATTATCATAAAACTCATTTAACGGATACCCATTCACGTATGATGAGAGTTTTTTAAATTGATCTTGATAACTCACTCCTGCAAATAAAATATTTGGATAATTAAACTCTTTATTAAAACCTAGCTCCTGTTTATTGATCAAAGGGAGTACTATTGTAAACTGTTCTATATTATCAATCTCTTTTAATACATCAATATACTCTTTTGTGATCATTAAGATCACTTTTGTGATCCCCTCTTGAGAAATAGCATCAAAAGCATTTTTAATACTTTGTTTAGACTGTCTCATTATATCTAGAGTCTTTAAATGAAAGTTTTTTTCACTATGTACTTGAAGAAGATATCCATTGATAGTATTTGTGGCTTCTAAGGCATATCTATTTATCTCAGCAGATGGATAAACAATAGAGATATAATTACTTTTTGATATTTCACTTTGTGGTTCCTCCTCTTGCAATGGTGCTTTTTCTTCATTAGTAACAAATACAGAAGAGGAGTTTTCTGTGCTTTTAGGAGTCTCTTTTGTTACAGTCTCACTTTTTTGTATTATTTGAGAAGAATAAACAACATTTCCATTTTCAGTTTTTATACTACACCCTGCAAAAACAGCAGCTATTAGTATTAATACAAATATATTTTTACTCACCTTTTATATACCTTTTTCTAAATGCTCTTGCATATCGCCTAAATATGATGGATTTTTATATAAAAACTCCAAGTCATATAAAGCAAATAATTTACTATTGTTATAACTATACTCTTTTCCAAAAAGAATAGGATCATTTTCACCAAGATTTAAAAAATGTCTCCAACTTTCTCCAAAAGTAATTATTGTAGAGGGCTGTTTGATTTTTATTTGCTGTAAAGTGTACTCTTTACAAATTTCACAATATTTATCTTTATTTTCTTTTGCTAAATCTACAGCACATTTTATAATATTTGACATATAAATCTCTTGAAAAG
>CBETOJ010000178.1:0-4075 GCA_965537725.1 uncultured Campylobacterales bacterium
ATGAATAGTATAAAGGAAAGAGATGTTGGAATTAACTGTATTGGTAAGTATAATATTAGTTGCTTTATTTTATGTATATATTAAAGAGAAAATAGAACAAAATCAAAAATTACCTTTTGATCAAAGATTTTGTAGCCTTACTAATAAAATAGAAAATAGAGAAAAAAGTAGTTAAAATACTACTATGAATTTAGAAGAAGCAATAAAAACTTATTTTTCAAGAGAAAGTATTGTAGAGATACTTACGAGTTATGAACTTTACTATCAAATTAGTTTAGGAAATTTTGTTTATGAAACGATAATGGATATAGATGAAGCAAATAAAAAATTGAAAGAGCTAAATCTTAAACCAACTATTAATGTTATCCTTTCGAATGTTTATGAGTTGGTATTACACTCATTTGAAAAAGAAAATTTTGAAAAAAGATTTGAGTATTATTTAAGACAAAGAGCAATTATTCATGCTTTAAAAGATTTTGTGAATAATGATACAGAATTAGTAAGTGTAAATGATTACATAGAGGAAAGATCAGAATTAATAGCTGCGGATGAGTATTTTACTGAGACTATGTATTTACAGTTTGAAAGTAGCTATGCAAGTATCCATGAGTATTTTGATCTTATGATCACAGATGAATTAGTAGAGAAACTACAGGCTAGTTTTTCTGAATAATAGATAGAAATTATAAATCTTTTCGTAAATAGATGATTCTATAGACCATGGGAACATAATAAAGATTTAAGATAGTAGCCCAAAGGATACCAAATCCTAACGCTACTGCCATAGGTTGTAGGATCAAAGATTGTCCTGAGGCAAAAAATATCAGGGTACAGAGTCCTAAAAGTGTAGTAAGTGAAGTAAGCAAAATTGGTCGAAGACGTAAAAGTGCAAGTTGTTTCATCTCTTCAAGATCTTTGGCCTTTTTAATAAAATCCATCATAATGATCCCATCATTTACCACAACTCCTGCAAGTCCTACAATTCCAATCAGCCCTGGCATACTAAGATTAAGTCCAATAATAAAATGTCCCACAAGTACTCCTAGTACTGAAAGAGGAATAGTACTTAAAATGATAAATGATTTTATAAGTGAATCAAACATCCATACAAGTGAGATAAAGATTAAGATCAGAGCGATGATAAATGCTTGCATCATTTCTGTTTTTACTCTTTGATTCTCTTTCTCTTCCCCTTTGATATCTATTCTTACATCTTTTTCAAGAGCTTTTAATGTAGGATCTAATTGGGTAAATACCTCTTCACTTGTGATACCATTTAAAGATGCTGTGATAGTTTGGATCGCTGTTCCATCCTCTTTAAAGATCTGTGAAAGGCTAGGGAAAGTTTGAAAATCAACAATCTCTTTTAAAAGTACTTTTTGTGTACTATTTGGAACTACCACTTCAAAACTATCTAGACTCTCTTTTTGATCTTTATCTTTACTTTGAAATACAATATCTACAATCCCACTTTGATCATACATCTTTGAAAAAGTTCCTTTAAAATAGTATGGTTTTAGAGTATTTACAAGAGTTGTTTCATTGAATCCTAGTTGTTGCCCATAATGATTAACACTAAATTTTAGATCAAGATTTCCTACTAGAATATCATCTGTAACATTCTCAACCCCTTTTATAGAGCTAAGTTTACTTTTAAGGGTTTGAATAGCATGGGAGAGTTTTTTATCATCATCTCCACTAAGAGATATCTCAATATCATATTTTACGATACCAGCTCCAGGCACACTAATGGTTAATTCACTAAACTCTTGTGAGTTTTGCTCCTCTTCAAGTACTTTTGAGATTTGTGCTGATAATGTTTGAGCGCTTAGTTCTCTTGTCATATCTGTAGCATCATATTTAGGACTTAAATATGGATTGATATATTTATCAAAAACATTTGTAGGAGCTCTCTCTTTTAAAGAGACGAAGAATTGAAAATAAAATTCTTCATTTTGAGGAAGTTGTTTCCCATCCAGTTTTACTCCCATTACGGAACTAAAACTATCAATATCTCGTCCAAGTTCAAAGTTTTCAAGAAGTTTTTTCTCAATATGACGAACCTTTTCCTCTGTATCATTAATATCATGACCAACTCCCACTGAACCACTTATATAAACCTGTGTTGAATCAAACTCTGGTAAAAACTCAAATTTCAATAATTTTGCAAAAAATATTGTAGAGCCAATGATAACTGAAAGTAAAAGTATAACTGCTATGTATTTCCATCGTAATACAAAAGAAAGAATTGAATAGTAAAGCTTTTTATTAAAATCCCAAATACGTTCAGATCGTTTCTCTTCATGATTTACTTTTAATGTATGTTGTGCATGTAGGGGTAAAAAGAAAAAAGCTTCTAAGAGGGAACTTAGAAGTAAAATAGTGATCATAATAGGGAGTATTCTCATAAATACTCCCGTTTCTCCAGTCATCAATAAAATTGGTAAAAAAGCAAATACTGTTGTTGCTGTTGCTGTTAAAACAGCAGGATACATTTCCGCAGCTCCATCAAGAGCTGCTGTCATTTTATCTTTCCCCATCTCCATATGACGGTAGATATTTTCTCCTACAACGATCGCTTCATCTACAAGCATTCCAAGAGCAAGTAAAGCACCCAATAAAGAGAGCATATTGAGACTATATCCAAGTTGTTCGGCACTAATAAGTCCTATCATAAAACTTGTTGGTATCCCAATAGCAACTATAAAAGCTATTCTGGCATTGATAAAGAAAAAAAGAGCAACAGTAAGTAGAATAACTCCAAAAAGGATATTTGATACAACGGTATTTAGTCTATTCTTTATCCAAATAGAAGTATCACCATAAGTATCAAAGGTGATCCCTTTATAGTTGGGAGTTTCCTCTTTTAGTATCTGCTTTATCTGCTTTACAAGAGTGATACTATCTCCGGTTTTCCCTTTATTTATCCCAATTGAGATATTTTTTTTCCCATTAAAATGTGAAAGTGTACTTACATCTGCAAGTTTATATTCTACTTTTGCGATATCTTTTAAATAGATGGTTTTATTATTGATTTTTAAAAGGGTTTGGGAGATCTTTTTTAAATCTTTTTCTCCATTTTGTGAGCTAAGATAATAGTGTATCCCTTTATCTTTTATGATTCCAGCGGGAAATATAGAGCTTGTTTGAGAGATGAGGTTAATAATGTTTTGCTTATCAAACCCATAGGTTTCTATTTTTTTCTCATCAAGTGTGATTAAAAGTTCTTTATCACTTTTCCCCCAAATATTGAGTTCACTTAAATCCCCTAAACTATTGAGTTTTGCTTTGATATCATCTGCTATATCTAAAAGCTCTTCAGTAGAATCTGAACCAGATATGGAAACAGTAATAAGCGGAAAGGCTTGGGTTACCTCTTTGACGATAGGTTCATCCATATCACTTGGTAGGTCTGATCGTATAGTAGAGATAATGTCTTTTACATCATCGATTGTTTTTGAAAGATTTTTCCCATCTTTTAGATCGATCTTGATATTAAAATATCCAGTTTTTACAACAGTTGAGATAGTATCTGCTTCGCTTAAATTAGCTAGCTCATCTTCTATTTTTGAGACAGCCATACGATCAAGAATATCACTACTTGCACCTGCATAAGTTCCTGTGATATTGATAGCATCAAGGGTTGAGATTGGAAAAATCTCTTTTGGAATCTTTAAATAAGCAAAGACTGAGAGGATAAAGATAAAAAGCAAAAGCATGTAGTTGAGTATAGGTTTCTTTAAGCCAAACTCTATAATGTATTTAATCACTACCTATTCTCCTGTGTTTTTTGTATTATATCTAAGTTATTGTAGAAATAAAGTAACAATTGCTAATAGATATTAAGAAGAGGAATTTTTATTTTCCACTTGTGATGATTGGATCATTTGATATTTTTCAGTGTATACATATCATTCCCTTTTAATAGATAAAAAAGAGCGATCAATACTAAAATAGTCCAAAAAATATAGTCTATTTTTTTCATGCGAAATTTTCTAAGTATCCTTTTTGTATATCTCTATAATTAGTCACCCCTGAAAAATTGAATAAACCTTTTATCTAAGGGCTCTATCAC
>CBETOJ010000179.1:0-4075 GCA_965537725.1 uncultured Campylobacterales bacterium
AGGATAACTTGAATTATTTAAGTTGATTTATCGTTATGTGTTTCGGGAATGTAGGCTTCAATTAAAAGTGCAATAATAATGGTTATGGAAAATTTTGTTAAAAGTTTATATTCTGACTTTGAACTTTTTGAGTAGCTTTTGAAAAACACTTCTTGTTCTAGAAGAGTTTTTGCTAGATCAAAGATGGCCAGTCCTAAGGTGACGGCAACTATGGGTTTAAAAATTGCTTCAATTGTTAAATGAGCTTTAAAAAATATAGAATGACCTAATTCAAATATAGAATGACCTAATTCAAATATAGAATAACCCAGTGTGAATAATGCTAAAAATGCCATCACTAATCCAGTGAGGAAGTAAAATCCTTTATTCATTTTATTCAAACCATTATGAATTTCGATAAGCCCTAATCTTTGTAATAATGCATCTATTTTAAAATCAAGAAAAAAGATCTTATCTTGCTCAAGTTTAGCAACAGTTACACATGTGATTCCTGAAGCACTGCTAATATATGGAGAAGATACTGAGATACCATTTTCATTAAAATGAATTTTATTCATAAGGTATTTTCTATTGACTCCCTCTTGAGTAAATGAAAGAGCATCCCTATAGATATTTGGTGAGATTTGATTTAAGCTTTCTTTATCACAAATGTAGATGATTTCTAATGAGGGAAATACTGAAAATATTTTTTTATAATTGTTTTCTTCCCGTAGTCCTAGATGACCTAAATTTCTAATTGTTTCAATTAAAAACTTTTCAATGTCATTGATATTTTTCATATAGGTATCCATAAATTCTTGCATGAAGAACTCCTTTGAAGTTGATTTAACATATTGTACATCAAAAAAATAACCAAATAGGACAAAAATTGTATAATTTATAATCATGTAGATTAAAATCTCTTAAAAATGAGTTTTAATAGAAACTTGTTTCTTAGAAAAAGGGCGTAAGCTAATTTTAGATAAAATAGCAAACTTAATTAGCACAAAATTATATAGGAAAATACGTATGGTAGAAAGATATGCAAGACTAGAGATGGCAGAAAAATGGACACAACATGCAAGATATGCAGCATGGTTAGAAGTAGAAAAAGCAGCAGTAAAAGCATGGAATAAAATAGGGCTTATCCCAGATGAAGATTGTAAAAAGATCGTAGAGAATGCAACTTTTTCCGTAGAGAGAATTGAAGAGATTGAAGCAGTTACAAAACATGATCTTATAGCTTTTAATACAAGTGTAAGTGAATCACTTGGGGATGAATCAAGATGGTTTCATTATGGGATGACAAGTTCTGATGCCGTAGATACTGGAGTTGCTTTACAGATGAGAGACTCTTTGGAAATAATTATTGATGATGTAAAGATGATGATGGAGTCTATTAAAAAAAGAGCAGAAGAACATAAATTTACACTTATGGTAGGAAGATCACATGGAATTCATGGTGAGCCTATCACTTTTGGTCTTACACTTGCCGTTTGGTATGATGAGGTAGCACGACATCTTAAAAACCTAGAAGAGACTATGGAAGTGATCTGTGTAGGTCAGATCTCTGGGGCTATGGGGAACTTTGCTCACGCACCACTAGAGCTTGAAGAGTATGCAATGGCTGAACTTGGTCTAAAGCCTGAGCCATGTTCAAATCAAGTAATCCATAGAGATAGATACGCTAGACTTGCAACTGCTTTAGCGCTACTTGCAAGCTCAGTTGAAAAGTTTGCAGTTCAAGTTAGACACTTACAAAGAACAGAAGTATATGAAGCGGAAGAGTATTTTGCAAAAGGGCAAAAAGGAAGCTCAGCTATGCCACATAAAAGAAACCCAATTTTAACTGAAAATATCACAGGACTTGCTAGAATGATCAGAGCATACGCAACTCCAGCGATGGAAAATGTAGCACTTTGGCATGAAAGAGATATCTCACATAGTTCAACGGAGAGATTTTGGCTTCCTGATGCGTTTATTACAACTGATTTTATGCTTTATAGAATGAATAATGTTATTGCAAACCTTACAGTTATGCCAGAAAATATGATGAAAAATCTAAACCTTACAGGTGGACTTGTATTCTCTCAAAGAGTACTTTTAGAGCTTCCAAAAGCTGGGGTATCAAGAGAAGATGCATATAAGATTGTACAAAGAAATGCGATGAAAGTATGGGAAGAGATCAAAGAGGGTAAACCAACAGTAGATGAAAATGGTGAATCATTATACCTTGGACATTTACTAGCAGATGAAGAGCTAAGAAGTAAACTAAGTGAAGAGCAAATAAGAGAATGCTTTAACTACGACTACTACACAAAAAATGTAGATGCTATATATAATCGTGTTTTCGGATAAGTTAAAAGCTTGAAAACCTTTGTAGATACTTCCAATAACACCTTCACATTTTCTAGCTGTGAAGGGTGTCCCGCACGGTGTTGTGATGGACGTGAAGGGAGTATCTTCTCAGAACTCTTACTTGAGGAGTTTAAAAATGTCTGGGAATTCTTCCCAATTCTTTTTACCTTTGGTGATCTAGGCTTTTTAAAAGCAAATATTTTACTATCAAATGGAAAAGATTTTTGTCCTCATATTCAAGATCATAGATGCACTATATATGAAGAGCGACCAAATGTTTGTAGAAATTATCCCTTGAGTGCAACTATAGAAAATAAGATATATATAGATGATAGCTGTCCAGCTATAAATCAAGAGTATGGTAAAGTGATAATATCAGATGGTAAAGTAGATAAAGAGTTTGATAATAAAGCACTTCATAACTATCAAGAAAGGTTTATAGAAACCTATAACTACTTAGAAAAGTTTAATAATAAAGAGTTTTTTAATCTTGTAGTAATAATCAATGGGATAGAGTTTTACAGCTTAAAAGAGGACTTTAATGATCCCTATTTAAAGTATCATATAAAGTCACTTGATAATATAAAGAAAGTTTTAAAGGAAGAAATATGCAACTAAATACACACCTAAAACTCAATAATGAGTTAAATGGAAATATCATAGAACTAAGAGAAAACTACGCAAAAGTTGAGCAAAAAACAACTTCACTGATGATAGCAGATAGCTTAGGTCTTATCCACGGAGGATTTACCTTTAGTGCAGCAGATTTTGCAGCAATGGCATGTATTAATGATCCATTTGTAGTACTTGGAAAAAGTGAAGTACAGTTTTTAGCACCAATTAGATTAGGACAAACTGTTATTTATGAAGCAAAGTTATTAGAAAATGAGGGGAAAAAGTCTACTGTAGAAGTGATTGCAAGAGTAGAAGAGAAAGAGGTTTTTAGAGGAATTTTTTTAACTGTTACTTTGGGGAATCATATATTGGGGTGAAAGTTTTAATTGGGAAGATATCTGTATAACGTTTGATTTAAGTGGACAAGGGTGTTTGAACACTAAACTATTTGAATTATATTTTAACTTTTTTAGGCTTTACAGCTTAAGTTATTGCAAATACACCCTTGTTCACTTAATTAAGCTGAAATAAGTTTTTATCTACCAATTGTCCCGTGATATATTTATGCAAAATACTTTTTACAAAAGTTTGATATTTTAGACCTTCTTGCTCTGCAGTTTCTTTAATCTTATCAAGCTCAGTGGATGAAATTCTAATATTCATTTTTGTTTCTTGTTTTTTAACAAATTGTTTTGCACTTTGTTGTAATGTTTTAATATTATTTGAATCATTTTCAATTTTCGTTAAATCAAAATTGTCTAAACTCTCAACAAGTTGTTTTTCTTCATTATCTATATAGTTATTTTTCATCGTTATCCTCCAACAAATATTTAAATCTTCTATCAGGAAAAATTGTTTTTAGTACAATTTTTTCACTATCTATAATATATGGAATACAATATGGATAGTTTTCAATATTGATTACCATAATTCTCTGATTAGGGTATTGTTTTGCATTTGGATGTTTAAAATCTAATAATATTCCACGATCAGCAATGATTTCAATTGCTTGCTCAAACGTGATACCTCTTTGCTCAAAGAGTTTTAGGTTTTTTTCTTGATCAAATACAAATTCCATACAGTAATTTTACCACAATGTACGCACAATGTCAATTTGATTTTT
>CBETOJ010000180.1:0-4057 GCA_965537725.1 uncultured Campylobacterales bacterium
GAGTAAAGAATACTATAAAAACTTAAAACAAACTATTGATCAAAAATATGAGACTTCTATTGTTTATCCACAAAAAAATAAGATATTTTATGCCTTTTCACTTTGTACATATGATAATTTAAAAGTAGTGATCTTAGGGCAAGATCCATACCATAACCCAAACCAAGCCCAAGGTCTAGCTTTCTCTACTCCAAAAGAGATCCAAAATCCCCCATCAATGCAAAATATCCTTAAAGAGATCAATAGTGATATTGGCTCATCAACTTGCAATGATGGGGATCTTACTCCATGGGCAACACAAGGGGTATTACTTATTAATACTATCTTAACAGTAGAACATAATCAGCCAAAATCTCACCATAAGCTGGGATGGGAGATATTTACAGATAATATCATCAAACATATCAGTGATGAAAAAGAGGGGATCATCTTTTTACTTTGGGGAAGTCCCGCTATTGCAAAAACAAAACTTATCGATAAGAATAAACACTATATTTTAACAGCCCCTCATCCTAGTCCACTCTCAGCATACCGTGGATTTTTTGGATGTAAACATTTTTCCAAAACCAATGAAATATTAAAAAATCTCCATAAAGATCCAATTATATGGTAAGCTATTATAATATTATTGATCTATTATTCATAATCCTAGTTGTATATGGGATCTATTACAGCTACACCCACAAATCCTACGTAAAGATATTTGAATATTTTAAAATATTTATAGCAATCACAATGAGTGCAAAAATGGCTTCTTTTACAGCTATCTATCTTCAAAAACTTTATATCACAAAAGCAGATACTTACACCACCCTACTTTTGATCTCTTTTGTAGTAAACCTTCTTATTATCATCTATGGATATAAATCTGTTTTTAAACTCACTCGAAACTTTGTCAATAGTGAAAAAATAAAAACTCTTTTAGCAAAGATATTTACCGTAATTGAAGTTATTGTCATAAGCACTTTTGCTTTATATATTGTAATGCAACTCTATATTGCAAAACTCTATTTGTATCCTACAATGAAACAGACCTATTTGTATCCAAAAATAGAAAAGTTTTATAATGGTTTTTTAAATTATGATTTTGTATTGATGGTGATGGGTTCTGATACGGGGACAAATCATAAAGAGGTATTATTTAAGAGTTTGAAGAATAGTTTTTAATCCTTTAAAATCCCATTTACCGCCCGTATCCCACTAGCCCAAGCAGCTGTGATCCCTCTACTTGTCCCTGCTCCATCACCGATAATATAATACCCCTCTTTTACCATAAAATATTTATTGATAAATTCTGGTTTATTTGAATAGGTTTTAATCTCTGGATAATAAAGTATTGTTGAGGGATGAAGTACACCAGGGACTATGGTATCAAGTTTTTTTAAAGCATCCCAAATATCTCGTAATATTTTTGCTGGCATACTAAGACTAAGATCTGCTGCTACTGCATTTGAAAGAGTTGGTTTAAAGTCATAAAGATCATCATTAAATGTCTCTTTTTTACTTCGCTGACCTAATCTAAAATCTCCAACTCTTTGCATAATCACACTTCCACCACTTAACTGCATCACCATTTGACCCAAGATCGTACCAAATTGTTGTCCACTTACTACTGGTTCAGTTAATCCTATGGTTTTAAGCATTGCAAAATTAACTAAGCCATTCTCTTTTTTCTCTTTGGAGTAAGCATGTCCATTTACTGAATAGTACCCTTTATATTTTTCTCTTACGATATGGGCTGATCCTGAATTGGTACAAAAGGTTCTTACTTTATTTGGGAAAAGGATCTTTGGATCATAATAATCTTTGACAATAGAGTAGTTCTCCTCTTTCATCTCTACTCGAATCCCAATATCTACCATATTATCACTATATTTTATCCCTAGTGTATCCATCTGAACTTGCAACCAATCATAATCAGCTCTTCCAATTCCTATAATAATATCCTCAAAAGATATCCTTGCCCCATTGGCAAGCTTAATCTCTTTTTTCTTATCACTTAAAGCTTCTACTTCTGTTTCAAGTACCACTTCTACACCTAAACCTCTTAACTGTTCAATAAGATCATTTATAAGTTTTGAAGATTTATCTGTCCCCACGTGGGATTGATCTATACTTAGGATATCTACCCCGATTTTCTCAGCTCTATTGATATATTTATCTACACCCTGTCTTTTTTCCATCTTTGGTTTTAGATGAAGTTTTACTTCCTCTAAAAGCTCTTCAGCTTCCTCTTTTTCCCAATGATCAAGGGGAAAGCCCACGGGAAAAGTGTAGTTTTGTTTACAATCATTTCTTAGTCCACCTGAACTTATCTTTTTCTTTTCAAGTAAAAGGATAGATTTATCTGAGTTTTGAGCTAGTTTAAATGCTGCTCCAAGACCTGCTGGGCCTGAGCCTATTATGATCACATCATAGTGGGGTTTTAAAGTTAAAGTTTCCATAACTTAAAGTATATCACAATAGGATTGTAACTTGGTTACATTTTTATTTTTCTAAGCGCTGAAAACTGTGAATCTACAAGATTCTCTTCACTTAATACATTGCCAATGCCAAGCTTTAAAAGCTTCTCTTTTCTTACTTTATCAGCTACGATATATACTTCACTCCCACTACTTTTAAGTTTTTCAATAGTTTCACTTAGGGCATAGATTGCAGAGAGATCCATAAAAGAGACTAAAGTACAATCCAAAACAACATTTTTCACATCATAGATCTTATCCACTTCATCAAGGATAAATGAAGTTGATCCAAAAAAGAAAGGACCTTTTATATTTACAATTCGAACTAATCCATCTCTAAATATCCTATCATCTTTTGTAGCATCTACTTCATTTGAGATCTGAACTTCGCTTTCTTTAATCAATCTATAGATAATTAAAAATGAAGAAAGGACTACACCTACTCCAACAGCAATAATAAGATCTACAAATACTGTAAGGAAAAATACTATCAGCATCACAGAGATATCATATTTTGGTACAATTTTTAGCTGTTTTAACATCCTATAATCAAAGATATCAAATCCTACTTTTATTAAAATTCCAGCGAGTACTGGCATAGGGATATTTGAAGCAAGTGGGGCAAAAAGTAAAAGGATCAAAAGTAAAAAAATAGCATGAGCCATCCCTGAAATATTACTAGTAGCTCCACTTTTTATATTGACCACCGTTCTCATGGTAGCTCCAGCCCCAGGTAATCCACCTACAAAAGAAGCAGCCATATTTCCAATTCCTTGACCTATGAGCTCTTTATTTGAATCATGTTTATCTTTTGTGATCGAATCAGCAACTAATGAAGTGAGTAAAGAATCTATCGTTCCTAAAACGGCTAAAGTAAGTGCTGAAATAAAAATTAAAGAGACATCATGGATATTAAAAGCAAAATCAACCAATACGGGTAATCCACTTGGAATATCACTTACATAAGAGACATTTAAATTTAATAGAACTGAGACAAGTGAAAGGAGTATCAAGGCTATTAATGGTGAAGGAAGTTTTTTCGTAATACTTTTAGGAAGTAAATAGATAAGACCTAAAGTTGCAAGAGTTAAAAATATAGCTTCAAAATTTACATTATGGATAGCATTTGGAATATTTACAAGAGCTTCAGCAATAGAAGATTGGGATTCCATTCCAAAAGAAACATTGATCTGTAAAAGGATAATGATCATCCCAATACCATTCATAAACCCAGAGATCACAGGATATGGAATATATCGTACAAATTTTCCTATCTTTAAGATCCCAAAGAAAACTTGCAAGGCTCCTGCTAACAAAAAGGTAGTAAAGACTAAAGCTAGATTTTCACCGAGAGATAATACGATTGATGCCACTACAACTGTCATAGGACCAGTAGGACCTGATATTTGAGTTTTTGTTCCTCCAAAAAGTGAAGCAAAGAATCCAACAAAAATAGCACCATACAATCCAGCACTTGCTCCTAAGCCACTAGAGATTCCAAAGGCGATCGCTAATGGAAGTGCTACAATAGCTGCGGTGAGACCACTTAAAATATTATTCATAAAAAACCTTAAAAAATATAGAAATTAAAAATC
>CBETOJ010000181.1:0-4043 GCA_965537725.1 uncultured Campylobacterales bacterium
CCCAAGAGATCATCTTTGGCTTAGAGCAAAAAGATACAAAAATAAATATAGATAACGATCTAGCTTTTATCTGTCCTAATAATACCACTCAATTTATTTCTAATATAGTATATGAGGGGGACACTATAGGTGAAATATCATTATGTACCATTACTCAAACAAATAATTTTTCTCAACTCAATTTAACACAAAAAGAGAAACAATGGCTTAAAGATCATCCAACAATTAAAGTACACAATGAAAAAAACTGGGCTCCAATGAACTTTAATACACATGGTATTCCAGCTGGATTTTCAATCGATTTTATGAATCTGCTTGCACAAAAAGTAGGATTAAATATTGAATATATCACTGGTGAATGGAATGATCTTTATAATAAAGCATTAAATAAAAAACTTGATGTAATGCTTAATATTGCAAAAAATGTTGATCGAGAAAAATACTTTTTATTTACAACTCCATATCAAAGTAATGTGACAGCAATATATGGAAGAAAAGATGATAATTCTATCTCCTCGATTCAGTCACTTTATGGAAGAAAAGTAGCAATTGTTGATGGCTTTTATTATGAAAACTATATCAAAGAAGAGTTTCCTTTAATTCAAGTGATTATAAAGAAAAATGTAAAAGAGGCTTTACAAAGTGTTTGTTCAGGGGAAACGGATGCTACAATTGGTGCATTTATAGTGAATAATCACATTATCAACGAGATAGTTTGTAATAATGTAGAGTTTAAAAATGAGTTACAAACACAAAATACTCTGGATCTTCATATCGCAATAAGAAATGACTACCCTGAACTCCATTCTATTTTACAAAAAGCTATAGCAAGTGTAGGTTCAAATGAGCTAAATAACATGAGAAGAAAATGGATATCACTTGATACAAATACTCAAAAGATCTCTCTAACGAAAGAAGAGAGAGAATGGATACAAAAACACCCTGTAATTGATATAGGTGGGGAGATGGACTGGGCTCCTTTTGATTTTGTAGATGAATCTGGACAATATAATGGTCTGACCAAAAATTATCTTGATCTTATCTCTTCTCTTACAGGATTAGAGTTTAAAGTACATACAGGAGAGACATGGGGAGAACTTCTAAGCTCTTTTAAACAAGGTAAATATGCCATGCTTCCTGCTATCTATTTTTCTAAAGAGAGAGAATATTTTATGAACTTTTCAAATCCTTATTTAAAAATAAGCGATTATTATATCACGAAACATGGATATGAACAAATAGATGATATAAAACAACTCTTCGGAAAAAAGGTTGCAGCTATCAAAGGGTATGAGATAACTTCATGGCTCAAAAAGAACTACCCTCAAATCAAACTAATAGAATATGACACTTTATTAGAAAGTTTACGTGCTGTTGAATCTGGTACAGTTGTAGCTACAATACAAGATAATCCATCCTCAACATATATTATGGAGAAAAACTTTATCACCTCTTTAAAGATAAATAATCTTTTGAAAAATAGAAAACCAGTAAGTCTTCATATGGGAATTCAAAAAGAGTATCCAATACTCCTCACTATAATTAATAAAGCATTAAAGAATATTACAAGAGAAGAGAAAAAAAAGATCTCTAATAGATGGATGAGTGAAATTGATACAAAGTCTACTACTTTAAACCTATCACACGAAGAGCTAGAATGGCTTAGCACAAAACCTGTTATCAAATTTGCAGTTGATCCAAACTGGCTTCCTATTGAAGCTATTAATAAAGATTCTCATACCTATGAGGGGATGATGGCAGATTATTTAGAAAAGATAAAACTGCTTACAGGAATAGAGTTTGAGCTTGTCCCAACACAAAAATGGACTGATTCAGTTGAGCTTGTAAAAGCTGGTAAAGTAGATATGTTAGCAGCTACTAGTATGACTCCTGAACGACAAGAGTTTCTAAACTTTACAAATACCACTTTAAAATTAACTGATGGTGTTATTATGAGAAGTGATGGAAGTTTTATCTCAGACCTCACTGATCTAAATGGTAAAAAAGTAGGTGTATCAGATGGTATTTCTTTACATAATCTTTTAAAAACCAATTATCCAAAGATCATAATAGTTCCAATAAAAGGAACCCAAAATGGTATTAATGCACTTGCAAAAGGGGATATAGATGCTTTTGTAGGAAACTTAGAAGTTGTAAGTTATATTATTTTTTCTAAAAACTTACTCAACTTAAAAGTTGTTTTAAAACTAGATACAAGTAGACAACTCCATATAGCACTCAAAAAAGAATATTCCAACTTTGCACTATCAGTCATCAATAAAGCAATTCAAGCAATATCAGATAAAGAGATAAATCTTATTCGCCAAAAATGGATAGGATTAAAAGTGCATGATGAGACTGATTATATGCTATTGCTTAAAATCTCAATAGTAATAGTGATCATTTTTCTTCTTCTTACTTATTATAATAGAAAGCTCAAAAAAATGGTTGAACTTAAAACAAAAGATATCCAGGAGCAAAAACAAGAGTTAGAAACACTCGTAGGACAATTTGACAAAAATGTAATCTTCTCAAAAACAGACCTAAAAGGAAATATCACTCATGTAAGTGAAGCATTTTGTAAAATAAGTGGTTACTCTTATAATGAACTCATTGGAAAGTCTCACAGTATCGTAAGACATCCTGAGACACCACCCGAGACTTTTAAGTTATTATGGGACACTCTACAAAAAAAAGCATGTATCACTTTAGAGATAAAGAACAAGAAAAAAAATGGCGACTTTTACTGGATTCAATCACGATATGAGCCAGATTATGATAAAGACCAAAACCATATTGGATATACTGCGTTGATTGTAGATATTACTGATAAAAAAGCTGTGGAGAGTTTGAGTAAATCACTAGAAAATAAAGTGATTGAAAGAACACAAGAGTTAGAGAATGAAAGAAGATATATCAACTCTATTATGAACTCCCAAGAAAATATCGTAATTTCTACCGATGGAAAAAATATACGAACTGCAAACAAAGCCTTTTTTAAATTCTTTAAGGTCAAAGCTCTAGATGAGTTTATAAATCATTATGGAAATTGTATCTGTGATACCTTTGATAGCTGTGATACACAAGAGTTTATTCAAAAAACAAATAAAGGGATCCAATGGGCAGAATATATTTTACAAAGACCTGAATCCTTCCATAAAGTAAAGATCACTCTTGAGGGTGCTACTCATATTTTTGCCATTAGTGTTGATACCTTTAAACATAATGATGTACTTTTAAAAGTAGCTGTGTTTTCAGATATTACTGAACTTGAAAATATTAGAAATAATATTGAATCTATCTTAACAAGTATCTCTTTACCATTACTGATCGCCTCTAAAAAAGATAGAAAGATCCTTTATGCCAATAAATATGCTGAGCAACAATATGAAAAACCAATAGAACAGATTATTGGTAGTAGTATCGATACAATCTATTCTAACAAAGAACAACAAACCAAGTTATTAAAAGAGTTACAAGAGAATGGAAAAATAGAAAAACAAGAAGAGATATTTATAACCCATACAGGCAAAAAGTTTATCGCTTTATTAACTGTGACACCAATTCTTTATGAAAATGAAGAAGCGTATATGGGAATGATTGTAGATATCACAAAACAAAAGCAAATAGAAGAAGAGATTAGACAAATCCATAAACACACCAAAGATTCTATCGAATATGCTTCACTTATTCAGCATTCTTTAATTCCAAATAGTGATCTATTGTGTAAATATTTTCATGATTCACTTACCATTTGGCACCCAAAAGATATCATAGGTGGAGATATCTATTTATTTGATGAACTTCGAGATGATAATGAGTGTCTTCTTATGGTAATAGACTGTACTGGTCATGGTGTTCCTGGTGCTTTTGTTACTATGCTTGTAAAAGCTATTGAGAGTCAAATTACTGCAAAAATAGCTCACAACAATGAAATTGTAAGTCCTGCAAAAATTCTTAGTATCTTTAATAGATCTATGAAACATCTTTTAAAACAAGAGGATGAAGACAGTATCTCTAATGCTGGCTTTGATGGTGGTATT
>CBETOJ010000182.1:0-4005 GCA_965537725.1 uncultured Campylobacterales bacterium
TTTGGTTGCCAATATAAATTAAATTTACGTTCTGAAACAGAAAGATTTACTATAAAAAATTTTCTTAATCCTTTTTTTATCAATGGATATCTATCAATAAGTGTTTTTAGTTTTTCTTTATATTTATTTGGCTGTATTTTTGTAGAATATTGGTATCCAATGTCATAGGTAATATCAAAATAGTTTAACTTGTTTAAATGATTTGATACTTCATAGGTATATCTTCCTATGCCAGTAAAAGGTGATAAAGTAGATATAGCATCAATCAAAATATTATTTTTCAACTAATTTCCTAATAACGATTATAATCATCATCAATTCTAATTATATCGTCTTCTCCTAAATAATTACCCACTTGTACCTCAATAAGTACCACAGGGATTTTTCCTTGGTTTTCAAGTCTATGGAGCTCTCCCATTTTTATATAAGTAGATTCATTTTCTCTTAAAGTAAAAGTATCATTAGAAACATTTACAGTCGCAGTTCCACTTACTACGATCCAATGTTCATTTCTATGCATATGCTTTTGTAAACTTAATCTTTTCCCTGCTTTTACTACGATTCTCTTAATTTTATAGTTTTCACCCTCTTCTAAGACTGTATAAGTTCCCCATGGCCTATGAGCTGTGAGATGAATATTATGAAGATCTGTATCTTGTTGGATCTGTTTGACAACTTGTTTTACCTTTTGTGAGCTTCCTTTTTTACTTACAAGTAAAGCATCTCCAGTATCTACAATAATAAGATCTTCAATATCTACTGTTGCAATCTTTCTCTCACCACCGTAGATAAGATTATTTTTACTATCTATTCCCACATGGTTATCATTTTGAGTATTTCCATCTTTATCTTTTGGAAGCTCCTCATACAGTGAATCAAAGCTTCCAAGATCAGACCAGTCTATATCACTTGGAATCACTTTTACTTTATCGCTTTTTTCCATCACTGCATAATCGATGCTATCTTCTGGAATATTTAACATATCCTCTCGTTTGATCCTAATATGATCATTTTTTATGCTATTTTCATAGGCTTCTTTTGAATTTGTATAGATATCTTCTGCGTGTTTTTTAAGCTCTTCTAAAAATACTCCTACTTTAAAGCAGAACATTCCACTATTCCAATAATAATTTCCTGCATCAAGATATTTTTTTGCAGTTTTTAGCTCTGGTTTTTCATGAAACGCTTTAACATCTTCCCCCTCAGACTCAATATATCCAAAGCCTGTTTGAGGAGAATCTGGAGCAATTCCAAAGGTTACTAAATGATCTTTCGATGCTAATTCTTTGGCTCTTTGTAAAACCTTTTTATACTCTTTTTTATTTTTGATCAAATGATCACTTGGAGTTACTAGTACTATTTCATCTTTTGGAAGGGAAAAGCAACTCAGAGCAATAGCTGGAGCTGTATTTCGTCCAACTGGTTCTAAAAGATATTGTCCATTTTTTATCTCTAATTCTTCTAGCTGATCATAGGCTAAAAAATATTGTTCCTGATTAGAGATAATGTACTGCTGTTTACACATAGTAGAGTTTCTTTTTACAGTCATTTGGAATAAAGAGTTATTTTTAAAAAGCTTTACAAATTGCTTTGGCATCAAAGTTCGACTAATAGGCCAAAGTCTTGTCCCACTACCACCGCATAAAATAAGATTTATCATTAGGCTTCTCCTAGTAAAGATAATAGTTTATCTTGATACAATAATGCTTTTTGTTCGCTTAAAGCTTCAAATCGTGTTACCAATTTTGGAGTTGTATTACTAGCTCGAACTAAGCCCCATCCCTCATCAAATACTACTCTTAATCCATCAATCGTAATGATCTCTTTTATCTTAGGGAAATCAGCTGGTGGATTTTGTAGTTTTTCTTGAAGCTCTTTAATAAGTTGAAACTTTCTTTCATCAGTTGTGTTTATATTGATCTCTTCTGTTGAAAACACTTCTGGTAATTTCTCAAACTCTGCATCAAAATCAAAACTGTTATTTGCAAGCTCTAATGCTCGTAGTGTAGAATAAATAGCATCATCATATCCAAAATACCTATCATTAAAAAAGATATGTCCACTTACTTCAGCTGCAAATGATGCATTTGTCTCTTTGATCTTTACTTTTAAATTGCTGTGTCCTGTTTTATACATAATGGCTTTTCCATACGTATCGATGATATCATACATAATCTGAGAACATTTCACTTCCCCTATTACTGTAGGATTTTCTATAAATCTAGAGAAAAATAGAGCTAATATATCCCCTTTAAAATTATATTTTTTCGATAATACAGCAATTCTATCTCCATCCCCATCATACGCAAACCCAAGATCAAACTCCCCTGTAGATAATTCATTTTGGATATCTTTTAATGTGTTTATATCACTTGGATCTGGGTGATGATTAGGAAATGTTCCATCAGGTTCCTCAAAAAGGATCTTATGGTCTATTTGAAGTCCATCTAAAATATCTCTTAAAACAACTCCTGCTGCACCATTTCCACAATCAAAAACAAACTTTTTCCCACTAAGATTTAGATGTGAGAACTGTTCGATCATATAATTAATATATTGCTCTTTGGTATCAACTTTGATTGTTGCTATATTATCTTCTATCTCTAGAGAACTTTGTAAAACCTTATCTCCTAAAGCATATATTTGCTCTCCAAAATACGGTTCTTTACAAATAGTAATTTTAAAACCATTATACTCAGGTGGATTATGAGAACCTGTGATCATAATTGATGCAGATGGAGTTTTCCCCTTTTGCTCTATAAAATTTGAAAAATAGTTTACTGGTGTTGCAACAAGTCCCATATCTAAAACTTCTAAGCCAGCAAAATGGATTCCAGATACAAGCCACTCTTTTAATCTAGGAGAGTGTGTTCTTGCATCATATCCTACAGAAATAAACTGTGCATCTTTATTTTTTTGCTGAACATCCAATGCAAAAAAATACCCTATTTTTTTCACTGTTGCTTCATTTAACTCTTTTTCAAAAATTCCTCGAATATCATATTCTCTAAATATATCACTTGTCATCTCTAAACCCTTCTACTTTTGAAATAAATTGTGTAATTTGTAAAAGAAAAACATCCTTAGAATACTTTTTTGCATACTGTGAGATCTCACTATATACAAACGTTTGTTTTTCAAATTGTTCTATTGCTTTTTGGATACTTGCCGTTGTTTGTTCCTCAAAATGAACACCAACTTTTTCATTAACTGTTTCTGCTGTTCCTCCATTATTTAAGGCAATCACTGGTGTTCCACAGCTCATAGCTTCTATTGGAACTATTCCAAAATCTTCAATTGCTGCATACACAAACCCTTTTGCTTTTTGCATGTATTTTATCATTGTTTCTTTCTCTACATATCCTAATACTTTAATGTTTTTCCCAGCTATTCTTTTTATTGTATGATATTCATCTCCATCTCCTATAACAACCAATTTTTTATCTGGCATATTATTAAAAGCCTCTGCAATTAACTTTGTTTTTTTATAAGGGACAAGACGTGATGCACATAAATAAAAATCTTCTTTATCTTCACAAAGATTGAAACTCTTCGTATCAACTGGTGGATAAATCACTTTTGAATCTCTTGCGTATGTTGTTTTAATTCTTTGTGCTACAAAATAAGAATCAGCAATAAAATAATCAACTCGATCTAAAGTTTTAATATCCCAAAAGCGGATATATTTTAAAGCTAATTTTACAAAAATTCTTTTTATAAAAGGGACATTATGAACATACTCATCATAAAGATCCCAAGCATATCGTATTGGAGTATAGCAATAACTTATATGAAGCTGTTTTTTGTTTTTTTTAATACCTTTTGCAACTGCCCATGAGCTACTAATTATTAATTCATAGGAACTCAAATCAAAACTCTCAATTGCTTTGGGAAATAATGGTAAATAATTTCTAAAATATTTTTTAGCTAATGGTAAATTTTGAATAAAAGAAGTATACAATTTTTTATTTGAAACAACATTGTTTCTATCTTTTGAATCAAGAA
>CBETOJ010000183.1:0-4003 GCA_965537725.1 uncultured Campylobacterales bacterium
GGATTTGAGTATTGAGTTCATTGATCTTTGCTATCATATCTAGGCCATTCATATTTGGCATATTGATATCAGAAACAACTATATCTATTTCACTTTTATACTCTTGAAACAGTTTTAACCCTTCTATCCCATCAGCAGCAATAAAAACTTTTTTAAAAAGTTTATTCATAACCACACCTGTTTGATCCCTTACGATTTGATCATCTTCAACATAGAGTAGAGTAATTGTTTTTAATTCTTTTGTATCAAGTTTCATCTTTATCCTTTATATCAAAAAGAGACACCTGCTCATCTATCTGATTTGGAGGAGTGAGCCTAAATAACTCATAGCTTTTTACTGTTGCTACTCTTCCTCTAGCAGTTCTTTGGATGTATCCATTTGCTAAGAGATATGGCTCAATTGCCTCTTCTATCGTCCCCTCATCTTCACTTAAAGCTGCAGCCATTGTTCCAAGTCCTATAGGTCTTCCTTTATTAGATAAAAGGAGTTCAAGCAGTTTGATATCCATTTCATCAAACCCTTTATCATTGATCCCTAGTTCATCTAGAGCATATTTACAACGCGCTAAATTGATCATATCCTCATCTTCAACCTCTGCAAAGTCTCTTACTCTTTTTAAAAGCCTTAGAGCAACTCTAGGAGTTCCCCTACTTCGTCTTGCTATCTCTAAACTCGCATCAAGCTCACTTTGTTTATTAAGTTTTTTAGCTGCAGTTGAGATTATTTGAGACAACTCATTATCACTGTAAAAATTAAGTCTAAAATGCATTCCAAATCTATCTCTAAGAGGGTTACTTAACATCCCTGCTCTAGTGGTTGCTCCAATAAGTGTAAACTTTGGAAGATCTATCTGCACAGTTTGAGCAGCTGGTCCACTTCCTATAATAATATCAAGCCTAAAATCCTCCATTGCAGGATATAATATCTCTTCAATAGCAGGAGTTAATCTATGGATCTCATCAATAAAAAGGATATCACCCTCTTCTAAGTTTGTAAGGATAGCTGCAAGATCCCCACCTTTTTCTATAGTAGGTGCTGCAGTTACTTTGATATTTGCTTCCATCTGATTTGCAATAATATGACTTAAAGTAGTTTTTCCAAGCCCTGGAGGTCCAAAGAATAAAATATGATCTAAGACCTCTTCTCTTTTTTTACACGCTTGAATAAATACTTGTAAGTTTTTTTTAATCTTCTCTTGACCTACATACTCATCCCAAATACTTGGACGAAGAGTTATATCTTCATTAGTACTTTCAAAAGAGATCTTTTCTAATTCTACTAATCTTTCCAAAAAACTCTATTACTCCATTCCATCTTTAAATCGAACTACTTGGTTTCTACCATTTTGTTTCGCATGATATAATGCAATATCACTTTGTTTAACATATTTCCAAAAAGAGTGTGAATCATTTGGAAATAAAGAGGTTCCAATACTAATTGTCTTACTAAATGTTTCCGTTCCTGCTTGAATTTTTTGTTGAGAGAAAGCGATTCTTATCTTTTCTGCAGTTTTTTGAAGTATCTCTTCATTGGCATTATTAAGTACAACAATAAACTCTTCACCACCAAATCGAATAATAATACCATTTTCATCTACCACATCTCTTAATGTATTTGCAATAGTTTTAATCGCAATATCACCAATATCATGTCCATAGTTATCATTGATCTGTTTAAAGAAATCGATATCTACCATCATCAATCCACAAGGGATTTTCTTTTGTTTCCCATTATAAATTACATTATCAAGATATTTTTCTAAGAATTTTCTATTATAAAGACCTGTTAAAGGATCTGTTTGTGCATTACGCTCTAATATTTGCATGAGTTTTTTACTTACGATCTCAGGTTTTGCAGCGTCTACATAATCTTTGATAAATGGTAATAATGATCTAATTCTATCATGTTCAACTTGCGTATCACATACAAAAGAGATAATAAAGTCAAGATCATTTGAAATAGAATAAGGGATACAAAGATAATACTTCTCATCATTTGTAAACATATCACACACTGTTTTAAATTGGCATGAATCAACAGTTGTATTAGTTCTATCTGCACGACACCCTTTTGTAAGTGGATCACATAGTATTTTATCATGTACATATACAATTTCAGTACTTTTATTCGTAGTATCAGCTTCTAAAAAGTTAAAGTCTTTTATGTCAAACTTATCTGTTAAAATAGTAGATACTCGTTTATATACTTCATCTATAGTTTCATCATGTTCAATTGTTTTTCTAAATCTATAAATATCAGCTAATCTATTTACTGTATTTTGAACATCTACAATTGGATCTTCTGCTTTATGTACCTTGTGAGCTGTTAAGAAAATATCTATTTTTTCTCCAATTGAGAGTAGATTATCTTGCAGTTTTCCCATATGTTCATTGATCCAATATGCAACATTTTTTGCTTCTCCACTTTCAATACCTTCTATTCTTCCAGTATAATCACCATCATGAGCTTTTTTCATAACATCTTTTATTTTTTGGAAAATTGATAAATAAGGAGTAATTACATGACGTACAAAAAATAAAATCACCAAACAAAGTACTAATGATATTACTGATACGTACCCAATAATATTTAAACTCGTTGCTTTAAGATCATCCATGGTCATAACCATAGAGATCGCTCCAAGCGTATCTCCCTCTTTTGCGTCATGACATGTCATACAGTTGATATTTTGTGAGATCTCAGCTTTGTAAGGGATAGTTATTCTATAAGTACTATGTCCAAAAAACTTCTCTTCGATCACTTCTACACTCTCTCCTGAGGATAAAACCTCTCTATCAATATCATCTTGAATAAGCTCTTTTCCTGGACCATATTGTTTATTGACTGTTTCTGAACGTATGATCCAAATATCATCAATATTTTCTAAGTTTTTTGTTTGTTCAAGATAAAAATCACGATTTGCCATGATCCCATTTACCATATGGGCAGTTAAACCATTTTTAACACTCTCTGCAACTAGATGGGCTTTTGTTTTAGCGCTCTCCATTCCAAAATCTCTTAGATTTAATGTTATATTAATGATCATTGCAATAAGCATCACTAACATAATTAAAGCTATCGTAGCGATCACATTTTTCTTCGTATTCACTCTATCCCTTCTTTATAGGTTTAATAAGTTTCTTTTTCAGTTGGAAACTGCAAAGTTTTTACATCTTGTACATAATTTTGCACTGCATCTTTTACCAATGAGGTACCATCAAGATATTTTTTTACAAACTTTGGATAATTTCCTTGTAAAATTCCTAACATATCTGACCATACCAAAACTTGCCCATCTGTATCACCACCAGCGCCTATTCCAATAGTTGGAATATCGATAGCTTCTGAGATCAATTTACCTGCTTCAGGTTTCACACCCTCAACTACTATCATACAAGCACCTGCTTTTTCTATAGCTTGTGCATCTTCAATGAGTAATTGAATATTAGATTCATCTTTCCCTTTGACCTTATATCCACCTTCACTTCTTACATTTTGAGGCATAAGTCCGATGTGTCCTACTACAGCAATGGAGTTTTTTGTCAAATACTCTATAATAGAAGCTTTGCTTTTTCCACCTTCTATTTTTACAGCATCTGCATTGGTTTTTTGAAAAACTTCTATAGAACTTTCAAGAGCTTTTATTTCATTATAGTATGTTCCAAAAGGGAGATCACAGATAATAAAAGTATTTTTTGCACCATTACAAACAGCTTTTGTGTGATATATCATCTGTTCAAGAGTACTACTTAAAGTATCGCTTTCCCCTGCAAAGCTCATATTTAAACTATCTCCTACCAAGATACAATCAACTTCACCATCAAAAATAGCAGCAAAAAGTGCATCATATGCAGTAATTACCGTTATCTTTTCATTTTTTTGCTTTTTACTTAACAGAGTTTGGATAGTCTGTTTTTTCATAGAGTAATGATCCTTTGTTACCATTATATGTTTGTTATGAATAATGTGGTAATATTGTACCCAAATAAAATTAATTATAAA
>CBETOJ010000184.1:0-3993 GCA_965537725.1 uncultured Campylobacterales bacterium
TTCGATTTATAGAAAAGAGATACCCCGTACCCTTGGGTCGGGGAGTATTTCATTGGATAAGTTTGATTTTTTACATTTTTACGATGAGGTGCATAGTGAGCACTCTACTGAGACACAGTTTCCTTTTATCAAATATTATACTAAGGCAAAAAAAGTAGTTGAGATCATTTATAGTCAGTGTGAGTATGAAGATATGGCAAAAGTGATAAAAGAGCTTTTAGAAGATGAAAAGAATTTTATTGTTATAAGTACAGATCTAAGCCATTTTTATACTTTAGATGTGGCAAAACAAAAAGATACAGTATGTTTAAATGCAATTAGTAGTAATAATTTAGAGACTTTTACAAAAGAGTGTGAAGCATGTGGTATTATAGGAGTCAAAGGATTGATAAAAGTTACAAGTGAGTTACAGTATAAAGTAAAACTCTTAGATTATCGAACAAGTGCAGATACCAGTGGTGATTCTAAAAGTGTCGTAGGATACACAAGTTTTGTAATATACTCCTAAATAAAATGTAAAAAGTTGAAAATAATAGTATTTTATGTATAATAAGACATGATATATAATATTTTATTAATTGATAAGAATGAATCAGCAATAAACACAAGAAATTTGTTAAATCCTATTGAAGGTAAAGAGGTCGTCATATGTAACGATGAAATCATGCTTTCAAGAATTTTAAAGTTTAATGATATTCATTTAGTTTTGATCAACCAAAATGTTATAACTCTTAAACACTTAAAAAATATCCTAAATGAGAATAACACAAAATATGATCTGCTTCCTATTATTATATTAGGTCCTAGTATTGATGAAGATTTTACAAATACTGATCTATTGATCTATGATTATGTTGATATAGGATTTAAAAAAGAAGTGATCTGCAATAAAATCAAGTTTTGTCAAAAACTTTATAAAAAAGAGTTAGAGCATGAATACCATATAAAAAAACTCTTATATGTTGATAACCTCACAGGACTTCCAAATAGACTAAAACTTATCAAAGATGTTCAAGATGAAGCTTTTAATATTGATGCTTTAGCGATTATTGATCTTAATTCATTTAAAGAGATCAATGATTTCTTTGGTCATAAAACAGGGGATAATATCTTAAAAGCTGTTGTTGATATTATCAATAAGTTGATCCATTTTGTAAAAGAGAATATCGAGTTTTATAAATTCTCAGCAGATGTATATTGTCTGGCAAATAAAGGTATGTCTCATGAAGATTTTGAGAATCTCGTTACTTATATTTTAGGGGCTTTAGAGGCTGAAGTATTTGAAATAGGGGAACATGAGATTGATGTTCGAGCAACAGCTGGAATCACCTTTTCTACTCGAAATAATAAACTTATCACTGCTGATATTGCACTACAAGCTGCTAAAAAACAAAATAAAGACTATATAGTATTTTATGAAGAGCTTGATAATCTAAGAGAGTACCAAAATAATATGCTTTGGACAAAAAAGCTTAAAAAAGCTTTAGAAAAAGATAATATCATAGTCTATTTTCAACCACTTGTAAATAATGTGACTCTAAATGTTGATAAATATGAATGTTTGGTACGGCTATATGATGAGGATGAGGATAAAGTAGTATCACCGTTTTTCTTTTTAGAAGTAGCAAAAAAAGCAAACCAATATGCAAATATCACAAAAATAGTGATTGAAAAATCTTTTAAAGAGTTCAGCGATAAACCATTTGAGTTTTCACTTAATATCTCATATGAAGATATCGAAGATAAATACCTCTTACCCTTTATCGAAGATAGATTGAGTAAATATCCAGGGATTGCAAATAGGGTAGTTTGGGAGATCTTAGAGGATGAGGGTATAAGAAACTATGATATTTTATTAGACTTTATTAAAAGTGTAAAAGAGCTTGGATGTAAAATTGCAATTGATGATTTTGGAAGTGGATATTCAAATTTTGAGCATCTTTTAAAAATGGATGCAGATTACCTTAAGATCGATGCATCGTTGATTAAAAATATTGTCACTGATAAAAATAGTCATAAGGTGGTTCGTGCAGTAGTAGATTTTGCAAAAAGCTTGGAGATTAAAACTATTGCTGAATATGTGGAGAGTAAAGAGATCCTTGAACTGGTTCAAGAAATGGATATAAGCTTTTCACAAGGGTATCATTTTAGTGCTCCAATCCCTAAACCTGAACTTTACTCTTTTAAAGAAAACTAGTTATTATTTAAAAAAACTTCTATCTCTTGTGCTATAGTTTCAATGGTTTTTGAGGCATCTATTATAAGAGTGTCTATCTTTTTTCCCTCTTTTTTATTTAACAGCTCAATCGTTTGTATCATTCGAGCTTGAATATCCATAAGGTACTCCACTCCTCTTTGTTCAATGCTATCTTGACTTTTTCCATTAAGCCTTTGTTCGAGGATCTCCTTAGGGAGTTGTAAGATAATGATCTTAGTAGGAAGTGTATCATCTAGAGCAATAAGATTTAGATCAATGGATAACTCTAAAGGGACTTTTTGTGCATACGCTATACCACTTAAAAAGCCACGATCACTAATAATCATTTTATCAGGGTTATTTTTTACTACTTTAAAGGTGTGTTCAGCACGATCTGCTAAAAATAAAAACATCTCAGCTATATGAGATTGTGCTTCACCATTTAATACCATTGCACGTAGTTTTAGTCCTATCTCAGTTCCCCCTGGCTCTTTTGTGAATATAGCATTAGGATACTTCTGTTTTAAGATATCTAGTTGAGTAGACTTTCCTGCTGTATCTATCCCTTCAATAATTATATACATTTTACTTCCTCCTGGATTTGATCTAGGATACTATGGGGAACTAGATGAGAATAGTCACCTTCAAATCTTATAAGCTCCCTTACAACAGAAGAACTTACAAAGGCATTTTGTAAAGCAGGCATTAAAAAAACTGTATCTATATCTTTATCAAGTGAACTATTTGCATAAGACATTTGTAGTTCATATTCAAAGTCAGTGTTAGTTCTTAACCCTCTTATAATATTATACACTTGATGTTTTCTCGCAAACTCTACTACAAGGGTATCAAAAGGCTCAACTTGTATACCTTTAATATCCTTTGTTGCATTTTGTATAAGTTTTACCCTACTATTAAGATTAAACATTGGACGTTTTGCACTCGATGTTGCAACTGCTACAATGATCTCATCGTATATCTTTAATCCCCTTTTTAATATATCCATATGTCCATTGGTTATTGGATCAAAAGTTCCACTGTAAATTGCTCGTTTTACTTTTTTAGAATCATCCATGTTATGCTCCCCATCTTTTAAATAGTGTATGTTGAATTTTAAGCAGATCAAACCATTTGCCGATAATAAAATCTTCCATATCTTCTAATGTTTGCTGCTCACTATAGTATCCAAGAACTGGAGGTGCTATAGTGACACCAAGATTAGAGAGTTTTGTCATATTTTCTAACTGGATCGTATTAAAAGGCATCTCTCTTGGAGCAAGGACTATTTGTCGCCCCTCTTTAAGCATAACACTAAAAACTCTTGTAATAAGTGTATCACTTAATCCACAAGCACATTTTGCCAAAGTATTCATACTGCAAGGGATGATTATATATGCATCTGTTTGAAATGAACCAGAAGATATTGATGCTGCGAGATCACGATCATCGAAGTATTCTATATTTTGAGAGTTTATAAGATCAGATGAGTTCATCTCTTCACTTAAAGTTTTTTTTGCACTATTTGATAATACAGCATATACTTGAATATCACTTGGTAATAGTTTTAAAAACTTCAATCCTAAGTGTACTCCTGATGCTCCTGTAATCCCAACGACCAGTTTTTTGGGCTGTTGTTTTTGATCCATCTTTAACCTTCAACATTAAATGTAAAAAGATTTTATCCAAAAAGCACTTGATAATAAATTTATATCAAAATATAAACATTTCTTAATTTTAGTTTAAGCTAATATAGTATATCATTTTGTATAATAAATAAAATTAAGATTATGTATATT
>CBETOJ010000185.1:0-3954 GCA_965537725.1 uncultured Campylobacterales bacterium
TAAAAAAAGGTAAAATGAACAAAGCCATTTTACCTTTTGAAAAGAGATTAGTAAGTAGAATTTTAAATTTTATTCAACTTCCGCGTCGATAATATCATCATTGTACAAAGTGATCTTAATCACTTTGTCTCTGAACCTTTGAGCATTAAAGTTTATTCAACTTCCGCATCTATAATATCGTCATCTTCTTTCTTTTTCTTTTGATCAGCTTCACCAGCTTGACCTGCATCACCACCTTGCTCTTTTTTATACATAGCTTCTGCTAGTTTATGAGAAACTTCTGTAAGTTTTTTTACTTTCTCATCAAGAGTTTCTTTTGTGATGTTTTCATCTTTTAATGCTTCTTCTAGATCAGCTGCCGCATCAATAATCGCTTTTTCTTCCTCTTCACTTACTACACCTTTATTTTCTTCTAAAGATTTTTTAGTTGAGTGAAGTAAAGCTTCAGCTTGGTTTTTTGCTTCAATTAGATCTTTTTTCTTCGCATCAGCTTCTTTATTTGCTTCTGCTTCTTGAACCATTTTTTCGATCTCTTCATCACTTAATCCAGATGAACCTGAAATTGTAATTTTGTTCTCTTTTCCAGTTCCTTTATCTTTTGCAGATACATTTAATACACCATTTGCATCGATGTCAAATGTTACTTCGATTTGAGGTACACCTCTTGGTGCTGGTGGGATATCTGAAAGCTCAAATGTTCCAAGTACTTTATTGTCTTTAGCAAATTCTCGCTCCCCTTGTCCAACCATAATTGATACTGCTGGTTGATTATCTTGAGCTGTTGAGAAAACTTGTGATTTTTTCACAGGGATTGTTGTCCCTTTCTCAATAAGTTTTGTCATAACTCCACCAAGAGTTTCAATTCCAAGTGAAAGTGGTGTAACATCAAGTAAAAGTACATCTTTAACATCACCTGTTAATACCCCACCTTGGATCGCTGCACCTGCAGCAACTACTTCATCAGGGTTAACTGAGTTGTTAAGACCTTTACCAAAGTACTCTTTTACTACCTCTTGAGCTTTAGGGATTCTAGTAGATCCACCAACCATGATGATCTCATTGATCTCACCTTTGTCTAATCCTGCATCACCCATAGCTGTTTTAATATGAGATAAAGTCTCAGCTACAAGATCTTCAGTCATCGCTTCAAACTTCGCTCTACTTAATGTTTTTACTAAGTGTTTTGGTCCAGTTGCATCTGCTGTGATAAATGGTAAGTTGATCTCAGTTTCAGTAGTTGAACTTAGCTCTTTTTTCGCTTTTTCTGCTTCATCTTTTAATCTTTGATGCGCCATTTTATCCTGAGTTAAATCAATTCCATTTTCATTTTTAAACTCTTCTGCTAACCATTTGATGATTCTATTATCAAAGTCATCTCCACCAAGGAATGCATTTCCATCAGTTGAAAGAACTTCAAATGTACCATCACCAATTTCTAGAACTGTAACGTCAAATGTACCACCACCTAAATCGTATACAAGAACTTTCTCTTCACCTTTTTTCTCTAAACCATATGCTAAAGAAGCCGCTGTTGGCTCATTGATGATTCTTAGTACATTTAATCCTGCAATTGCACCAGCTTCTTGAGTTGCTTTTCTTTGCGCATCATTAAAGTATGCTGGAACTGTAATAACAGCGTCAGTTACATCTTGTCCAAGATAAGACTCAGCATCAGATTTTAGTTTTCCTAAGATTTTTGCAGAGATCTCTTGTGGAGTATATACTTTCCCATCAATCTCAACTGCTGCCGCACCATTTCTATTTACGATCTTATATCCAACTTTATCAATAGCATCTTTTGCATGCTCTTCATCCATCATAAGACCCATAATTCTTTTAATAGAGTAGATTGTTTTTTCTGGATTTGTGATCGCTTGTCTTTTTGCTGGATCTCCAACTAAAACCTCACCTTTATCTGTAAAAGCTACGATTGAAGGAGTTGTGTTTTTCCCCTCTTTGTTTGCGATAATCTTCGCTTCTCCACCTTCGTATACTGCTACACACGAGTTTGTTGTACCTAAGTCAATTCCTATTGTTGCACCCATTTTATTATCCTTTACATTTTTATTTTATTCGCTCCCGATAAATTATTTCAAAAAGTGAATTTTTGAATAATTTATTTCCGCGAGGCAAACGAGTTTACCTTGTTTATTAATTTTTGTTAAAACATTTTATATTTTCTATAAAACACTTAATTTCTATTTTTTAGTTTAATGAGATTTCGCTCTAACTTGTTAGTTTGCTATTGAAACCATTGCAGGTCGTAGCAATCTCTCTTTATACATATACCCTTTTTGCATCACTTGAACAATTTGACCACTTTCATGATCTTCGCTATCTACTTGCATCACTGCATTGTGAACTTGAGGATCAAACTCTTCTGTTTCAACGATTGAGATATCATGCTTTTCAAAAGTACTCATCATACTTTTTAAAGTAAGCTCGATCCCTTCTTTCATTTTTTCAATTAGTTCACTTGGGTTCGCTTCACCATTAGCACTTTGAAGTGCCATCTCTAAAGTATCCATAGTTGATAAAAGATCTTTTGCAAACTTCTCACTTGCATAATCAATTGCTTGATATTTCTCTTTTTCTAATCTTTTTTTAATATTGTCAAAATCTGCATGAGTTCGAAGATATTTATCTTCAGCCTCTTGTGCCTTTGCTTCAGCTTCAGCTACTTTAGCTTCCATCTTTGTTTTAAACTCTTCATCTAATGAAGCAAATTTATCACCTTCAGTCTCAGCTGTATTATCTTCAGTTTCCATAGTTTCTACATTCGATGAGTCTGAAGATACCTTAGTATCTTCATTTGTCATCTCTTCAGTTTCAACTACTTCCTCTTCTTTTTTTAGCTCTTCACTACTCATTTACTAATCCCTTTATAAAAATATTCATAATCTTTTGATAATTCACCTAGAACTACCATTTTAAAATTTTGTGTTCCTATTTGAACATCATGTGTTATTGCCATATATTGATTTGGCAGCATCCCACCAACAAATGGACTTCCATTAAAGTAAAGCCCATTTGGAAGCTTCTCCATAATATTTCCATGAAGAAACTGATTGATAGAGAATTCATCAAGATCATAGCTTACACATAGTTTTAAAAACTCTTTAATATTGATAATCTCATATTCTCTATCATAAAGATATGAATCCAATTCAGAATAAAGCTCATTCGCTCCAACTTGTTTTGAAACTTCTAAGATAGAACTTGCTTCAAGTCCCACCATATCACTTAAAAATTTAAAGAGCGCACTATTATATTTTATAGTGATCGAAAATGAACTAAACTCTAAAAGTAAATAAAGATCTTCGATTTGTAATACTCTATTTAAAACCTCTTTATGTTGTTTTTTTAGAAATGTTGTCAAACCGATATCTTTGGATAACATATTTAATCTATTATAATCCACAAGTCCAAGTTTTACATTGATCCTAGTTGACCAGTACTCCTTAAGCGCCTCAGTAGTAGGAGTTCTTCCACTACTTGCATGCTCTTGAGCTAAGTATCCCTCATCTCCAAGCTTTTTAAAGTATCCTCTAATAGTTGCAGGTGAGTATGAAAGGTCATACATCGTTTTTAATTGACCTGAACCAATAGGCTCAAGATGCTCTATATAAGCTCTGATAATCGAATCAAGTAAAAACTCTTTTTTGTCAATCATTTCTAACCATTTTATTAAAATCTGGCACTTATATATTTCAAGTGCTAGAATAATTATATCATATGAGTGATTTAATGTCAAGTATATAGTTGTAAAAGTTTTAAACTTTAGCATATAAATCAAATGAGTGCTAAAAGGAATCTTTTATCATCCTTATTCTATAATCTCTTTTATGCAGTTTCTCAACCCAAATGTATTTTATATGATGCTTATTCCTCTACTATTGCTAGTGATACTTATACTTACTTCTAAAGAGATGCTTGAAGAGTACTTTTCTAAGC
>CBETOJ010000186.1:0-3905 GCA_965537725.1 uncultured Campylobacterales bacterium
GGTTATCCTATAAGATGTGTTAAATAATAGCTAATATATTTCTGAGTTTTCAGAAATATATTGTGAACTAGTTTTTAAAGTAAAATGCCTTTTTTTAAAGCTATCTCATCAATAGCTTTTGGTGGAGTATGAGCAAAAACTATATCAATCTTTTGCTCTCCTATTTTTCTTTTTAACTCTACTAAAAACTCTATCTTGTTTCTTTGAAGATTCTCTTGAGTTGTTTTAATATAAAGGTCTATATCACCACCTTTTTTAGAATCATCTACTCGACTTCCAAAAAGATAGATCTCTCCATCATCAAAAACTTCTTTGAATGTAGTTTTTATAGTTTCTTGTTCAAACTCATCTAATCGCATAATAACTATTCTTTAGCTTATCGTATATCAGTTTTAATTCTTCATAAGATTCTAAAACAAGCCCTATATTCTCTATACGCTCCTCTTCACACATAGGGTATTCATGTGCTAACGTATTTCTTATCTCTCTTAACCTATCCCATTGTTTTGTTGAAGAGATGATTTTTAACTTTTCAAGGTGATTTAGAACATCAATCATACTTAGATCAAAACTATCTATCTCTTTTAATTCATACAATACTTTTTTAAAAAGCTTACCACCTATCTTATCTTGTAGTTTTGAGAAGTTAAATAAAAAACTATTGACGACTCTAGTATTATCATAATTCTGAAAAAAAGAGCTATCCATTTGAAAAGTTTGTAATAAAACAAAATCTATATCACAGTTTTGAATAATAGTATCACAGATCTCAAATATACTTTCTAACTCTTTATTCATATTTTATTTCCTCTTGTGCTTTACACTCTCTTTGAGAAAAAACTTATAAAAAAATCCCTTGATAGATTTTTGTTTTGTCCTGCTAATTGCTAGATCACCTTTTTGCACATCACTTGTAATAGTACTTCCTGCTGCGATCATGACATCATCTTCAATTTTTATTGGAGCTACAAGCTGAGTATCTGAACCTATAAATACATTTTTCCCAATAATGGTTTGATATTTGTTTTTCCCATCATAGTTACAAGTAATAGTTCCTGCACCCACATTGGTACCCTCATCAATAGTACTATCTCCAAGATAACTTAAGTGTCCAGCTTTTACTCCTGTAAGAGTAGATTTTTTCACCTCTACAAAGTTTCCTAAGTGAGTATCTTTTAGATGACTTTTTGGTCGTACTCTTGCCATTGGTCCAATATCACTATTTTCTAAGATACTATCTTCTACTACACTATTTGTTTTAATATGAGAATTAATGATCTGGCTACTTCCAAGTAGTGTCACCCCATTTTCTAGTATCGATTCCCCTTCTATTTTAACACCCTCTTCTATAAAAATGGTCTCTGGTAATCTCATAATTACCCCATTTTTCATAAACTGCTCTTTGATTCTTTGCTGATGAATCACCTCAGCATGGGAGAGATCAAGTTTAGAATTCACCCCTTTAAAGTTTTCCTCTTGCACTATTACAGGTCTTACTTTTTTATTCTCTTTTACTGCCATCTCCACAAGATCCGTGATATAATATTCTCCACTGGCATTATCATTACTAAGTTTTGGGAGATTTTCAATTAAAAAACTGGTCTCAAAACAGTACACACCCGCATTTGCAGTATTGATTGAAAGCTCATAAGAGCTACAATCTTTTTGCTCTACTATTTTTACAACATTTCCCTTATCTATGATCACCCTTCCATATCCATCTGCTGAGTCTAGTTCTAAAACAGACATGGTGAGTTTTTCATCTTTGCACTCTAAGGTATTGAGATTACACAGTTTTAAAAGCTCATTTGCATGAATAAGTGGCATATCACCATTTAGCACCAAAACCTTTTCATGTTTTGGAGTGATTCCCATAACTGCCCCACCAGTTCCAGGATAGTTTGTATGGTCTTGTATATGATAAGAAATATCCCCAAAATATTTTTCCATACTAGTTTGAACAAGTTCAGATTGATGATATAAAACCACATGGATATCATCACTTAATTTTTTTGCTTCTTTAAGGGAATAATAGAGCATCTCTTTTCCAGAGATCTTATGAAGTACCTTTGGTATTTTAGACTTCATTCTAGTCCCTGCACCAGCTGCTAATATTATTATGGAAAGATCATTTTGTATCATATTTTAGGTTTCACTTCTTATATTTAATATTGAGTTATCTAATATTATACCATAGATTAGTTTAATGGGATTTTCTTCCAAATCCTCTTGACCTACTTCCTCTTCTTGAAGTTCGTCGTTGCTTTGGCTGTTCTTTTTGTTCACTATTTTTATTATGAAAATTCGATCCTCTTCTTTTTGATCTATTGTCACTTGCTCTTTTTAACTCTTTATTTGATTTCAATGAGTTTTCACAAAAACTATTGAGCTGAGCTCGTGCAACTTCAGCTTTTTTCCCATCTGGAAAAAGCTCAGGAAATTTAAATGAAAGCCATAAATAAAGAGATATCTTTTTCACTTCATCTTCTGCTTGTAAAAGCTCTAGCTGTGTTTTTGCAATCCCATTGGTGTTTGTAAGCAATTTAAATTTCATCTTCTTATTTTTTAAAACTGCTTCCACATACTTTAAATATGCACTTTTTAGCAGTGGTGAGCGTGTATTTGTAGGAGCGGATGCTAATTGATATTTATCCTCTAAACTAAGATTTTCACGAGAATCTAAAATACTTGCAAGTTCGATCATTGTTTTTATATTTGTCGCTCGAAAAGGACCATCATATTTCATATGTTTTGAAAAGTATTGCAGTATCTTACTGAGATTTTTTGTATTTAAAAAAGTGGAAAGCTCTTCCACTTGTGTCCATGTAGCTTTTACCCTAAACGGTGGTTTTATAGTTCTCATAGGTGAGTGAAACATCTCATCAATATGTTCTAGTACTGACCTTGTAGTTGCTCCAATATGCCCTATCTCATGGTGACCATACCGCCCTGCTCGACCCGCTATTTGTATCACTTCATTGGGGATAAGTTCTCTTTTCTCTTTCCCATCAAATTTTCTATCAGTAGTAAATAAAAGATGCTTAATAGGAAGATTGAGTCCCATTGCAATAGCATCTGTTGCTATTAATATATCACTATCCCCATCTCTAAATCTTCTCGCCTCTTCTCGCCTTACTTCAGGAGAAAGATTTCCATACAACACTGAAACTCTATGAAACTTACTAAGTTTACTTTTTAACCGTAGCACATCATTTCTACTAAAAGCGATTAATGCTGTAGCATTTCTTATATCTTTTAAATTAGTTGGTGTACTATCCACTTCTAAAGGATTTTTTCTTTTGAATTTTACAACTTCAAGCTCTTCACCTAAATACTTTGCGATCTTTTCAATAGCACTTAAAGCATTGACACTCCCCGTCATGATTACTTTTGATGCAGGTGCTCCTAAAATAGCATTGACCCAAGCCCAACCTCTATCTTCATCTTCAAGCATCTGCACTTCATCGATAACACAAATATCAACTTCCATATTAAAATTAAGCATCTCAATAGTTGAGCAGATATGAGCAGAATCCTCATCAAAAATCTCCTCTTCACCTGTAACTAAAGAGGAGTTAATCCCTTGTTCTTTTAAAGATTCATAGTTTTCTAGTGCTAGAAGCCGAAGAGGAGCTAAATAGATTGCACTATCAGCATCTTTCATCTCTTGCATCGCTTTATAGGTTTTTCCACTATTAGTTGGTCCCACAAAAAAATAGAGTTTTCTTTTGATTTCACGAGCAAGTGGATAGAGTGCTTTGATATCACAATTGAGTAGATTATTAAGTTGTTCTTGAAATGTTAAATTCAAAGATATTACCTTAAATAGAATTTTGGATATAATATCTAAATAAACTACAATACTTCTTTTAATATATTAAAAACCTAATTAAAATACTTTAAAT
>CBETOJ010000187.1:0-3875 GCA_965537725.1 uncultured Campylobacterales bacterium
ATCGATTCAAAAGATTTAGAAGTAAAAGTTGCTAAACTTGATGATCTCACCCAAAACCTCGAAAAAGAACTTACTTTTGAAGAGAAAACAAAGTCTTTAAATATTGAATATGCTAAAGACAATGAGATAAAAGTAGAGTCTTTAAAAAAGCCAGAGAAAAAAGAACCAGAGTTTCACTACGAAGAACCAGATTATGGAAAAGTTGATGAGGTGGTTCAAGAGGAAAAAACTCTTGTAGAAAAGATCGTTCCAAAGGTAAAAGAGAAAGTTACTGAAATCTTTGTACCAAAAGAAAAAGAGGTGAAAAGTGGGAAACCAAAACTAGCTATTATTATTGATGATGTGACTACAAAATCTCAAATAAGAAAAATAAAAAATATTGGATACCCTGTAAATGTATCACTTCTACCTCCAACAAGTAGACATCCAAACTCTGATAAAATAGCAAAAGATGTGGAATACCATATGATTCATCTTCCACTTCAAGCAAGTAGTTTTAAGTATGAAGAGGAAGATACCCTACATGTGGGAGATTCACTAGCTAGAATAGAAGAAAAAATAGCTACTTTAAAACAGATCTATCCAAAAGCAAAATATATCAATAACCACACAGGAAGTAAATTTACTGCGAATACTGAAGCGATGGATAAACTTTTTTATGCTTTAAAAAAATATGACTATTATTTTGTAGATAGTAGAACCACTGCAAAATCAGTAGCCAAAAAACTAGCCAAAAAACATGATCTTCATATATATAGTAGAGATATATTTTTAGATAATAATAAAGATAAACAATATATTCAAAATCAACTTAAACAGGCAATCAAAAAAGCCAAAAGAAATGGTCTAGCAATAGCAATAGGACACCCATATAATATAACATTCGAGACACTTAAAGACTCAACACACCTTTTAGAAGGCCTAGACCTTATCTATATCGACAAGCTATGATCAAGACAATAGATTTTTATATTAAAGAATTAGACTATATGAAAAGTTATCCTCCAAAACTTTTTTATATAGGAGATACAGATCTATTACAAAAAAGAAAGATCTCAATAGTAGGAACAAGAAAACCAAATCAATACACTAAACAACAAACATACGCTTTAGCAAAAGCGTTAAGTGAAAGTGGTTTTGTAGTAGTAAGTGGTGCAGCTATGGGTGTAGATGCCATTGCCCATGAAGCTGCAGGGTCTTCAAATACCATAGGTATAGCTGGAACTGGTCTTGATATTCGATATCCAGCGGTCAATAAAAAACTTATAGAAGATATTGAAAAAAATGGTTTAATGCTCAGTCAATTCTTACTAAATACCAGATCAAGAAACTTTCACTTTCCTCTACGAAATGAGCTTATAGTAGCACTTGGAGAAATATTAATAGTCTCCCAAGCAGATCTAAAAAGTGGTACAATGCATAGTATAAACTTTGCAAAAGCGATGAAAAAAAAGATCTATGTACTTCCTCAAAGGTTAGGGGAGAGTGAGGGGACAAATGCTCTTTTAGAAAATAATGAAGCAGAAGCTATTTATGATATTGATGAATTTATCTCAACTTTAACTGGAAAATCAAAAGCTGAAAAAACAAAAGATCCTATTTTAGAGTATTTCAATTCAAATCCAACCTATGATGAAGCAATGGAAAAATATCCAAATGAAGTATTTGAATATGAGCTTAGTGGGAAAATTGAGATTAAGAATGGATCTATTACAGTAATTTAGAGTTTGTAATATATTTAACTACTCTAAATGAATTGGCATAGATAGTATAACTATAGGGTACACTTCCTCCCGTTGGCATAAAACTTCCATCTGTTACAAAAAGATTGTTAAGCTCATGTGCTTTACAGTTTTTATCTAAAACAGAAGTTTTAGGATCATTTCCAAATCTACATCCACCAGCTTGAAGATTTTGTGGAGGGTAGGGTGAAATACTTCCTTTGATATTTTTAGCTCCCATTTGTTTTAAAAGGGTGATAGTTTTTTTGCTAGCTCATCTCCTATTTGTTCATTTTTTGGATGAGAACCTATTCTGATCTTTGTTATAGGGATGCCGTATTTATCTTTATGTGTATTTGATATGGTTACAAAACAATCATTATGTGGTAACCAGTCATTAAAGATCTCACAGTCTAGTTTTTTAGTATATAAAAATTTCTTTTCCAGTTTTTTATAAAGGGTTTTACCCCATATGAGATTCCCGCTATGATCCCATTTTTGTGAGTTTGCTTTTCGTATAGGGTTTGCATGTTCAAAAAGAAACTCTACGATACCACCCTTGGTCTTTTTATCTAAAAAGTACCAGTCTCTAACTACTCGATTTACAAAAAAACCTTCAACTCTTAGATCTTCTAAAGAGATATCTTGTATTCCATCAAACTCTCCACTGATAATTCCACCAGCACTAAATAAAAGGTTTTTCCCAACTTGTCCATTATTATTGGCTAGTCCCTTTGGAAAATAACTTGAACGTGAATTTAATAAAAGTCGTGAGCTTTCTACTGCTTGTGAGGCTAATACAAATATTTTAGCTTGAATAGTTTTTTTCGTATTTGTTTTTTTATCTATATAGATCGCTTCACTCACATCAGTTTTAGAAGAGTTTAATTGTATCACATAGGCATTATCTATTAAAGTCACATTTCCAGTTTTTAAAGCTGGATTGATAAGAGCTTCACGAGAGCTTCCTTTCGCTCCACTACTACATCCATAACTTCCACAGTAGTTTGAATAATAGCAGGCATCTCTATCCTCTTTTGTCTTAGAGAGGATCGCTCTTGGAGTGACTTGGGAATTTATTCCAAGTTTTGTTGCACTAGAATCAATTAATTGAGAGATAGGGTGTTCAGTTGTATCGGTTGTAACTCCTATAACTTTATCTACCTTATCATAATATTTTTCTAATTCACTAAACTCAATTGGCCAATCTTCCACATTAGCTCCATCAATTTTCCCAAAAGTAGATTTTAGCTTTAGATCCTCTGGTTCTAAACGGTGAAAAAAACCACTCATAAAGTTTGATGATCCCCCTACAATATTTCCATTCCAAAAGTCCCAGCCAGATTCTTTTGTGGTATAGCTTTGCCATGAACCATTGATATACTCTTCTAGTTCATGATATTCATCAGCTAAATTTGGAGTGACTATACTTCTTTTTGTATAGGCTATCTCATCTTTTGAAAAATCTTCCCTTTTATAGTGGTCTCCTTTTTCTAAGACGACTACTTTTTACCAGCTTTGGAGAGTTCATAGATAATAGGTCCAGCTCCTGCTCCACTTCCTATGACACAGATATCATACATATTATTTCCCATATTTAGATTTTGGACGAGGAAGTCCAGCATTGTGTTCTAGAGCTTTGTATCCTAGTAGGTTTTTATTTCCACCATAGATCGGATCACTTAGCATCCCCTCAAATCCATAATACATTAAAAGAGAAAGCCAGTTTTGATACTCTTTTTCAAATTCTCTTAGAGTCAATTCTTTTTTCGTATGATCCATAAAAAGATAGTCATTATATCTCTCATAAAGTTTTTTTGCTCCAAAAGTTAAAAAACGAAGATCACTTTTATCAAAATATTTATCATCGGCAATAAGAGAAATAAAATTTCCCATACCAATTGATTTTGCTCCATAAAAACTCTTTGTTTGCGGAAAAAGATGTTCTAAAGTAGCATTGATTATATCCCAATGGCTTGGGATATTTTTATTTTCTGCATAAATATTCTGAGTAAGTACTGCAGTACAAAAAGTGATAAAAGCTCTTCTATTCATAAAGGTGATTGTAATATATATATCCTTTAAATAGTTTTTTATTTTAAGTTTAGATATATGAAATAACAATACAATCATTATCAATATATCTTATACACA
>CBETOJ010000188.1:0-3845 GCA_965537725.1 uncultured Campylobacterales bacterium
ATTATCCACATAATATAATATTCCCCCATAAACCATAAGTACTATTAAAACAACTTCAATCTTTTGGAATGAGGCTAAACTTTCAAATCTTTCTTTAAAAAACAAACTCTATCTCCAAAATATGACTCTGTAAACTTTTCTCAAAATAGATCGCTTTTGTTGTTAACTGAAACTCTTTTTTAGCCAATAACTGTAGTAAAATATCTTTTTTTGAATGGACCACTTGTATCAAAATCCTCTTTTTTAAATACTCCAATTTTAAGACTTTTATCCCTAAGTCATTGAAACTATTTATTAAAGGAGTAAGTTTTTTTACTGGAGCATACTCTTGAAACTGTTTATATTGACTCATTAACTTTTTTTGCTCTTGTAGTTGTGTATTAGTATAAAGTGTGTTTGAGTATTTTTGATTTTCTACTTGATCATTATAGATAGTATAAAGTAAGAATGAAAATACTAAAGAGACTATAAGAAAAAAGTAACGAAAGTAGAGAAAACTTTTTAATTCTATAAAAGGAAAAAACCTCTTCTTCTCTTCTTTATAAAACTTTTTTTGATACTGAGAAGAAAGCTTCTGTATCTCATCAGGTGAAACTTCTATAAAATCATCAACTATTATATTATACACCTGTGAGATATACTCTTTGATATCTTCTTTCATCAAAGTATCCACTTTTTTTAATAATACTAATTCTTGATTAATAAATAAACAAAAAGAACTTTCTAGTAAAAACACTATATTCTTTTTTGTAGTATTATATGCTTTTAAAATAAATACTTCAGGGATACTCTTCTTTTCTAGTGCATTAAATACGATCACTTCATACTGTAAAATTGATCTATGAAAGTGGTAATAAAAACAGCTATGTTCATTTAATAAAAATTTTTGGTTTTCAATATGAGTGCGAAGGAAAGTTAAAAGATATCGTGGCTGAATCTCTTCAGTCACTGATATAGAAAAGCTATTAATATGTGATGAGTCTATAAGATCAAGAGTTTCCATCTACTCAAAATCGTATCCCATCTCTTTGAGTGATTTTTTGTTTTTACTCCACCCTTTTTTTACTGAGACAAAAAGTTCAAGATAGACTTTTTTCTGAGTCAATTTTTCTATCTTTTTTCGAGCATTTAGCCCTATTCTTTTAATAGCTTCTCCACCTTTTCCAATAATCATCCCTTTTTGAGTCCCTTTTTCAACTACAATAGTTGCTTTGATCACATCAATATTTGGCTTCTCTTGAACTTTTTCAATTACTACATCTGCTTCATATGGGATCTCATCACTAATATTTTCAAAGACTGATTCTCTAATAAACTCTTTATATATTTCACGTAAATGAGAAGTAGTTAATATCTCTGTATCAAAAAGTGGTGGTGAATCGGGGAGATACTTTACTATCACATCTAAAAGCTCTTTTGGATTACTCCCTTTTTTAATTGAAGTTGTTAAAAGTGCTTCATATTTATCTGCAAACTCTTGATACTCAGTAATTTTTAAAAGAAGTTCCTCTTTATTTACAAAATCTGTTTTTGTAAGAAGTAATATATGTTTGGTATTTTTCGTATTTTTTTCTAAAAAATCTTTATAATGATCTATTTTATCTGTAACTGGAGCTAGATACAAAATAAGATCACAATCCCCAATCGCTTTAAGTGCTTCTTCAAGCATAAACTGATTGATAAGTTTTTCAGTTTCATGGATCCCTGGAGTATCCACAAAGATGATCTGATCATCCCCATTCATAGCAATAATATTTGATCTTTTTCGTGTAGCATTAGCTTTATGTGAGACCATGGCGATCTTTTCACCAATGATCCAATTTAATAATGAACTCTTTCCTGCATTTGGTCTTCCAACAGTTGCTACAAAACCACATCGTGTATTACTCAAATATTTCCCTTTGTTTGTTGATTTTAAATATTTTCCAATAGGAGTTATTATACAATACATTCAATGAAAGATACACTTTTTGAAAAACCAATAAAAAAACAGTTTGAATTTGATGAGGATGTGGCTTCAGTCTTTGATGATATGCTTCATAGATCAGTCCCATTTTATGATCAGATGTTAGAGATCACTACCTCTTTTGCACAAAATTATTTAGAAGATGGTGATATAGTTTATGACCTTGGATGCTCAACCGCATCCACTTTAATAAATATTGCAAAAAAAAGTGATCTACAACTTAGCTTTTATGGGGTAGATAACTCAACTGCCATGCTTGAACGAGCTAAACATAAAACTAATGCTTTTGGACTTGATATAAACTTTATTGAAAATGATATTTTTAATGTGGAGATAAAACCCTCTAAAGTGATCATCTCAAACTATACTTTACAGTTTATCCGACCACTTCAAAGAGAAAAACTGATCCAAAAGATCTTTAACTCTTTAGAAGATGGAGGAGTCTTTATCTTTAGTGAAAAAGTGATCACAGAAGACAAGGTACTCAATAAACAATTTATCGATAGCTATTATGAGTTTAAAAAAAAGCAAGGCTATAGTGAATTTGAGATTGCTCAAAAAAGAGAAGCGTTAGAGAATGTTTTAATCCCTTATACTTATGAGGAGAATAAGAATATGATCTTAAATAGTGGGTTTAAGCATTTTGATTGTATCTTTAAATGGATCAATTTTGGCACATTTATTGCCATAAAATAAAAAACCAAATATTAAAGGAGAATATATGTTAGAGGTAGGCGCAACAGCACCAGAGTTTTGTAATCCAAATCAGGATAATGTAGAGATTTGTTTAAGGGATCTAAAAGGGAAATGGATCGTATTGTATTTTTATCCAAAAGATAATACACCTGGATGTACCAATGAGGCATGTGATTTTACAGCAAGAGAAGCGGAATTTGATGGATTAGATGCAGTAATCTTAGGGGTAAGCCCAGATAGTCCTAAAAAACATCAAAATTTTATCGAAAAACAAAACCTCTCAATCACTTTACTTGCAGATGAAGAGAAAACTTTATGTGAAGCATATGGAGTTTGGCAAGAGAAGATGAACTATGGGAGAAAATATATGGGAGTTGTACGATCAACTTTTATTATTGATCCTGAGGGAAAAATTGCTGCAGTTTGGGAAAATGTAAAAGTAAGACAAAAAAGAAAAAAGCAAGGAGAAACTATTGAGACTTTCCATGCAGAGGTAGTAAAAGAAAAACTACAAGAGCTTCAAGCCTAAGGGTTTGGCTTGTAGTTTTTAATAAGCTACTCTATTTCTTCCTTGCTGTTTAGCCTTATATAGCAACTCATCCGCCTGTTTATATAACTCATTATAGTTTTCAATATCTTGAGCATTTTTAGTCACAAGCCCAAGTGATGAAGTGATATATTGACTTGCACTATTTTTAGAATGTTCAATGTTTAAATTTTCAATATTGTTTTTAATATTTTGAGAGAACTCTATCGCTTGCTCTTTGGAAGGAGTTTTAAATATCACACCAAACTCTTCTCCACCTAGCCTGAAACAATAATCATCAGCTCTTTTTAAAGACTCTTTTATAGCCCCAGCTACACTTACTAATACTTCATCTCCTTTTTGATGCCCATAAGTATCATTATTGTTATTATTGGGCTATATTGTTACGGTTAGGATTGGTTAAGTCAAATAAAATATTTTCTTAACTTTCGAATTGTATACTCTTCCATTGAATTTGTCTGATTTACAACTAAACCATTTCCAATATTTAAAATTATTATTTCTCTTTTTGCTTTATACTCTTCTGTATCTTGTTTTGATACTAACAGTTTAATTTCACGATTAACCCAAGAAGCAAATAGTTTATCAGTATTAAAAATATCTTTAATATGATTTAATTTATTTTCACAATATTTA
>CBETOJ010000189.1:0-3828 GCA_965537725.1 uncultured Campylobacterales bacterium
AATAAGAATTATTATAAAATTTTATTATGGACTTGATTTTTTTCTTATTACTTGCAACTATAATTGCAGTAGCTATATTTGACTTTACCAATGGATTTCATGATGCAGCTGATATGATAGCAACGGCTATTGCCTCACGTGCTATGACTCCTCTTACTTCAATTATTTTAGTCACCCTTTTTACTTTTATGGCTCCTTTTTTAATAGGACTTGCCGTTGCAGATACTGTTGGAAACTTTGTAGATATCAAAGATATTGATCCAATAAGTGCTGAATCAATCGTATTTTGTGCCATTTTGGTAGCAATTACCTATAATCTTATCACTTGGAAACTAGCTCTTCCATCCTCTTCTTCAAACTCTTTAGTAGGTGGCTTAGTAGGTTCCGCTCTTTATGGGATGGGAAGTGATTCTATCAATTGGGGAGTAAGTGCTCTTTTACAAGGGGAGTTAGAGGGGATTATGAAGATAATAGTTGGGCTTTTCTTTTCTCCTATTGCAGGGTTTATTGTGGGATTTTTATTGATGAAACTTTTTATGCGGGTTTTTAGTAGACTAACATTTCAAAGTAAAAAGATGTTTATTTTTTCTCAATATCTTAGTATCTCATGGCTTGCTTTTTCCCATGGAGCCAATGATGCTCAAAAAGGGATGGCGATCATTGCAATGGTATTAGTAGCTAGTGGAACTACTTCAGAGTTTGTAGTACCTTTGTGGACTATTTTACTGTGTACGACTGCAATCTCCCTTGGGACTTTATTTGGAGGATGGAGTATTATTAAAACTTTAGGATTTGGAATAATCAAAGTAAAAACGATACACTCTTTTACTGATCAAATTGGAGCTGCTCTTATCAATACTTTTTCTACTTCCATTGGAGCTCCCACTTCTACAACACAAGTGGTCACAGCCACACTTATGGGAATAGGGGGAGCTGAAAAACCAAAACATGTAAAATGGCAAACTGCCTTTTCTATCATAGGTGGGTGGTTTTTAAATATCCCAATTTCAATCACCTTAGGTGCCTTGTATTGTATGGTATTGTTATATTTTATAAAAGGATAAATATGAATCTAAAAGCTTTATTTAAAAAATATATTGTTCCCCATGAGATCGATTTTGTACAGATGCTTCAAGAGCAAGCTAATGCAACTTTTAATACAGTAGATGATCTGTATAATTGCTTTATAAAGAGTAAAAAGAAAAGTTGTAAAAAGATCATAGAAGATGAAAATAGAACCAAACAGCTCAAAGATAAAAATATGAATATTCTTTTAAATGCTTTTATCACTCCTATTGATCGTGAGTCAATTTATAGAGCGATTACTCAGCTAGATTGGATCAATATCTCTATTAAACATTTTGTTTTAGAGATTCAAGCGTATAAAGTAGAGCATCTTAATGAGTATGAAAAAATATTTTCATTGATACACGAAGCAAGTAAAAGTTTAAATGAAGGTTTTCTAGCACTTAGTGAAAATAATAGTGCAAAAGTCTCTAGAATCGCCGATAAAACAAGAGGATTTATAGATACTTTATCAGAAGAGTATATCAAAGAGATGGTAAAGCTATCAAAGCAAAAAGATATGCAAAAAGTATTTATTCATAAAGAGATACTCTCTCAATTAAAAGAGATAGGAAAACGGATCCATATCAGTGCAAATACTTTGCAAGATATCGTTGTAAAGATGGATTAGAACCACTAAAAAGTGGCTCTAACTAGCAAGATGGAACGTTTCCTGAGTCATTTGCATACTCATAGAAAAAGTCAAAATAGTGATCCATAAATTTCTCTTTTAGAGGTTTTCCCTCAGCGCTTGGGCAGATAGTTTTGATCTCATCAGCTAGTTTTCCATCTTGGTGAATTGTTTCCCACTCATCTTGGGAATGTTTTGCAGCCATCTTGGCTCCTGTAAACCCACATGGTGCTTTTAGATATTTTGAATAAAGCTTTTGCCCTTTATTTTTATCTGCACTTGCAACCGTTGTACTTACTCCTAGGGCTATTGCTCCTACTAATACTAATTTTAATAATCTATTCATGATGTTACTCCTTATATTTTGTATAAGTTAATGATAAAAGAAAATTGTGAAGTGATTGTGGAATAGAGAGTTATTATGATAAAATTATCAAAAAATAAAAAGGCTTGAAAATGAATATAGCATTAGTAGCTCACGATAATCTCAAACATGAACTAATTGATTGGGCTTTATTTAATAAAGGGACACTACAAAAACACGTGATCTATGCCACAGGAACCACTGGGCGACTTTTAGAAGAAAAAGGGTTTGGAGTACATAAATTAAAATCGGGTCCACTTGGTGGAGATCAGCAGATAGGGGCTAGAATAGCTGAGGGGAAACTTGATATTTTATTTTTCTTTGTAGATCCAATGGCAGCGCAACCCCATGAGCCAGATATCTCAGCTCTTAGACGTATTTGTGATACTTATTTGATACCTATTGCAACAAATAGACAAACAGCAGATTTTATTATCTCTTCCCCTTTGTTTGCTGGGTATGAACATGAGATGCCAGATTGGTCAAAGTATCAAAATAGGAAAGTATAAAAGAGACTAGCTTGTATAGATATCCTCTTTTTCCTTTTTAATAAATGAGGTGGTAAAGTATATCTCTCGTAAAAATTTTTCTAAGTGATAGATTATACTTTTGAAGGTGGTTTTATCCCCATGATACGTTTATGGTTTATGTATTGGATATTTGGATTATTTGCTTTTTATTTAACCTATATTATCAATTATTACAAAAACTATCAAGCATATAAAAAGCAAGGATTATTATAAACTTTAGAGCTCTAATGAGATTATCTAAACAGCTATATCGATAGAACTCACCATCCCCGCACCACTTCCATCCTCTTTTACAAAGATCCCGTTGCTTTTTTGAACAGCCATAGTATCATCTATCCCATTTTGATATTTATAGCCACTTTGTATATCTCCTAAGTAGATCGCTCCTACATTTAGATCAAGTAAAGAGACAAGTTTATTATCGCCTGTTTCATCTTTTTGCCAGATTTTAAGCTTTGAGAAAACAGCATCATTTTCATCTATCCATCCATTTTGATCATCATCATGAACTGCAAGATCAGTAAATCCATTTCCTGATTTTGTTCCAAAAAGCTCATTTCCATTATCTATCACGCCATTTTCATTTTCATCATAGGCTAAGTATCCAGCCCCTTGTTTTAATAGTGGAATCATATCAGTTGCACCATCACTATCAAGATCAAATTCAAAATTTAATGAGCTTACATTTTCAAATGGATTTACATCTTCCCTATAGTTGATTACAAGTGGATCGATAAGATCTACTTCTCCAAAAGCAAGTCTTGTATTATGTGATTCATAGAGTTCTTTTGAATAAGAGATATTTAGATCAAGATTGATAGACATATTTGGAGTCTTTATCTCCACTTGTGCACTAAAATCTACCGTTTGCTTTTGATAATACTCCTCAAAAGTATCAAATACAAAGCCTACTGGTTTTGAAGCTGTATACTCTTGATATGGATTTCCTGGAAGCTTCTCAACTGTTTTTTCAAAAGATGAATATGCGTTTATTCATCCTATCTTTATGGCTCATATTCTCTTCATCGTCATAATAAGCTCTAGAAGAGTTATCTACAGCTCTATCACTAAGATAACCAAAATCAACATCTACCGTAGACTCTTGCTCCATAACACTTTCACTTTTTACACTTCCATCTGCATATTGCACGGCAAATCTCTCTGCTGTGGTATGAGTAAGCTCAAAACTACTGTTATTTTGTAACTGAACATTTGCACTATCTATTCGCATAATCGAT
>CBETOJ010000190.1:0-3821 GCA_965537725.1 uncultured Campylobacterales bacterium
GAATGTTAAGCTAGATTAGATTTCAGTTCGAGAGTATCAGACTTGGTGGATACATAAAATTTATAAGGAGATTGTACCTAGCTAGAGTAAACTGATTGTAAGTTGTATTCTATTTTAGAACTATTTTCAAAAAACCAAATCCAAAAAGAAGAAGAGCAAAGTTCTTATAATCTGGCTCATACAAAAGTAAGAAAAATCCACCAAAGATAAAAGCAAAAGGTTTTAGATAGCTTTTTATATTATTGGAGAGTTTTTGTTCTATATATTGAAGTTGATCATGGGAGAGTTCCACTTGTACATCCCCCTCACTAATCTTTTTCATAGAGTGTTTAAAGTCATTTACAATAAAAGGGATATCTTTTATACTATCAATAAGTGTCTCTAAGATACTATCACTCGCCCCTAAAGCTTTTGGGATGTTGTTTTGTAAAATTGGTAAAATATCTTTGACCCCATTAAAGTTTTCAATATAAGTGGTTCCAAGACCCTCAATAATAGCACTGACTCTTAAGATATAAATAGCATCACTTGGAAGCTTAAAAGGAAGATCTCTAGTAGATTCTAATACTTCAAAAGCCAACTTTTGCATCGACTCACTATCAAGATTATCATTTCCAAAAATCTCAAACATACGTCTTGAAAACTCTGCTAGCTCAGCCACAGGAGCTTCATAAGCTATGGTTCCAAGTCGTTTATTTGCACTAATATAAAGTTCATAATCTTGCTCATTGGCTGCTTTAATAAGCTCAATTATCGCTACTCTTATTTGGTTTGGAACTCTTTTGACCATCCCAAAATCAAGAAGGATCAATTCCCCATCAGTATTAACTAAAAGGTTTCCAGGATGAGGATCAGCGTGAAAGTATCCCTTTACTAGCATTTGATCCGTATAAAAGTTTACAAGCTTTGTAATGATGGATCGAAAATCGATATTATGAGCAAAAATATTCTTTTTATCATCAAAACGAAACCCCTCTTCAAAACTCATCACAATAGCACTATCACAGCAGTGTTCAATGTAAGGAGTTGGAAATTTGACCCCATACTCTTTATACACTTCACTAAATTCTATTAAATTTCCAAGTTCCCTATCAAAAGAAACCTCTTGCTGGATCATAATAGCAAACTCTTTGATCACTGCTTCAATAGAGTTTTTCGTATAGGTTGAAAAAAGGGGTCGAAAGAGTTTATTAAAAAAGTTGACTATTTTAATATCAGCTAAGACTTGCTTTTTAATCCCAAGTCGTCGAAGTTTCACAGCTACTTTTGTACCATCTTGCAATATGGCTTTATGCACCTGTCCAATTGATGCAGAAGCGATAGGCTCTGTAGTAAAGCTTTGAAAAATATCTTTAGAATCAAATGAACTATTAAAAACCTCTTCAAACTCTTTTTGTTTCATTGGAGGTAAACTATCATGAAGCGTTTTAAGCTCATCTAAATACTCTGGAGTAAAAAAATCACTTCTAGTAGCTAGTACTTGGGCAAGTTTTATAAAGCTTGCTCCAAGCTTTATGGTAGCCTCTTTTAGTTTTTGTGGACTAAGAGGCTTAAATCCTAAAAATGATTTCCGTTTTTTAATGACTAGATATACAGTGAGTAAAAATAAAAATACACCATATATTCTACTTGGATTATAATATTTTATTTGAGTTCCTCTTTAAGTTTTTCTATATCCTCTTTTGTTGCTAGACCAAGTTCATCAATGATCTCTTTTAAAGCTTTTTTAATCTCACCTTTGATTTTATCATCTTCCTCTTTCCCTTTTTTCTCAATAGATTCTAAAAAGCTTTTGGCATCATCAGTTTTGATCTTCCCTTTTTTTTCTAAAGTTTCAAGTTCCGATTCAACTTTGTCTTTTAAAACTGCAGCAGCTCCAAGTCCTGTGTAAAGTAATTTGTCTATCATAATGGATCCTTTTTTGTTTTATTTTATCCAAAAATTATGTTTGTCTGTAGTTGATTTTTTCCAAGTAGATTGTAACAGATTTTTCTTTATGGCTCTAACCTGTTAATCTCCCATATTTGATTTTCTTGTGATTGATAGATAAATCGATCATGTAATCTATCATGTCCCCCTTGCCAAAATTCAAAATATGTGGGCTTGATAATATATCCACCCCAAAAATCTGGAAAAGGGATTTCCCCTTTTGAAAACTTTTGGCGGATCTGCTCAAACTTTGATTCTAAAAGACTTCTAGCGTTAACCACTTGACTTTGATGAGAGACCCAAGCGCCGATCTGACTCCCTTTTGGGCGAGATAAAAAGTATTTAAGAGAAGCACTTTTACTGATTTTTTCAATAGTTCCCTCTATTCTTACTTGTCTCTCTAATCCAAGCCAAGCAAAGTGGCAAGATACATTATTATTCTCTTCTATTTGGCGAGATTTTTTACTTCCATAATTGGAAAAGAAGATAAACCCATTTTCATCATACATCTTTAAAAGTACTGTTCTTTGAGATGGTTTGAGATCTTTCCCTACGGTTGCAAGGGTAAAGGCATTTGGTTCTAGGTGTTCAACTGCAACAGCTTCATTAAACCATTTTTCAAACTGTTTAAAAGGGTTTTCATTTAAATCTTTTCGTCGTAGTCCATTTTGAGTGTACTCTTTTCTCATGGTTGATATATCTGGCATCATCTCTCCTTAGTGTTTCTCAAGTAAAAGTTTTGTTTGGGTATGTCTATATTCAAACATATCTTTTATATCTTTTTCTATATAGTGATCAAATAGTTTTCCAATAAATCCAAATGGCAGTTCATATTCGATGATATCTTTTAGCTCACACCCATTTTCTGTTTGTATAAAAAGGTGTTGATGTCTCCAAAACTTAAAAGGGGATTTTAAAGCGATATCTATAAGAGTATCTGGAGCATGAAGTTTTTCTATTTGTACTTCCCAATATGTTGGGAGGAAAAACTTTGTGGTTTTTATCTTCACTATTTTCCCCTCATATGTATCAAGTTCTCTTGTAAGAAGCTCTACTTTGATATTTGGTGGAGTGATCTTTGTAATATTATTAGAGTCCATATGAAACTCAAATAGCTCCTCTTGTGTACAATTGATCAGTGTTTTTTTTATAATAGTTTTCATCTTTACTCCTGAATGGTCCAGATAAACTGATCGGTATCAAATCCTAAAGTTTGTGCTTTTTTGATCAGTTTATTTTTAAGAGTATCACTAATAGTTTTTGTTCTACTTAAGATCCATAAGTACTCTTTATTTGGGCTTCCAACTAAGGCATACTCATAGTTTTTTCCTAATGCAATGATTTGATAGTCCCCATAAAATGGTCGAAAAAAGCTTACTCTTAATTTGGAGTTTGTACTATCAGCAGCATAAGCGACACCCACAGCTTCTTTTTTTTCATTATCCTCTATCATAGTACATCTATTGATCACTTTTATATCACCATCTTGTTTTATCTTATAAGTCGCAGTGACATTTTTACACCCTTTTTCAAAAAAGTGCTCAAATCGTGCTATCTCATACCAAGAGCCAATATATCTATCAAGCTCTACGTTTTGTACAGTTGGTAAAGGTGGATGTTTAGAACTACATCCAAAAAGAAAAAATACGAAAAATAAACTAAGAATATATTTCATCATCATAAAACCCAAGACCTGTTTTAAGTAGATGGAGTTTATCTAAGAACATTTCATGAATTTTGGTGAAGAATTCACTTTCATAGTGAGTATAAAATGGTATATAATTTAAAACGTAAGGGTATTTATAGTAAATATCATTAATTATTTCAGCTCCTAATTGTTTATAATCTTTATTAACCTTAATTCGTAATGAACGACCTTTTTTAGAAAAATA
>CBETOJ010000191.1:0-3798 GCA_965537725.1 uncultured Campylobacterales bacterium
CATCCTACATCAAGTATTTTACAACCATCTTTTAAATTATATTGTTTAATTAAATCTTCTGCTACAATTTTATGCCTTCCATCATATTTATATCCACCATATCCATACTTTCTATCTCCATCCCAATAATCATATCCATATTCTTTAGCTTTTATCATACAATTAATTTTATCATCAACCATCCTAGATACATAATCTCTTGACGTTGCTTTATGAAGTTTTGTTATTATATTTAAAAGTTTACCCATTTATAATCTCCTGTATTTTTGAAATAATACTCTTTGCATCTATCTGATAATACTGACGTAAATAGTCTCTATTTCCTATTTTATGAATATACTCATTTTTTAGTCCAAATTTATGTATTTTTCTATCTACTTTATCTTTTAAAATTGTTCCAAAACCACCATTAACAAAATGCTCTTCTAAAGTGAATATATTTTCATACTTTTTTAAAAAACTTGCATAATCAAAATCAGAAGTTAACATTGGAATAGTAACCACATTGATATCATTTATTTCTTCTAAAAGTTTTGGTATTTCATCCACTATAGATCCATGGAGTAAAATAATATCTTTTGATTCACTTTTATTGATAAATATCGGTTTTGTAATATCAATTTTTTCTTTATGTATTTTTTCTTCTCCATTTTTCGCTATTCTTATGTAACTTGGTTTTTTACTTTTGTATGCATATTTAAAACACTCTACTGCTTCGATAGGATCAGCTGGAGAAAAAATATCTAAATTTGGCATAGAAGATGCTATTGTAATATCCTCGACTACATAATGAGTAACACCTGCTGGTGCATATGTTATCCCACTCCCTGTACCTAATAATATCATAGGAAGTTCTTGATAACATATATCATTTCTTACAAATTCATATGGTCTCATAATAACAAAAGGGGCAATATTATAATAGACAACTTTATGTCCCATTAAAGATAATCCAGCTCCAAATCCAATATCAAGTTGTTCATTCACCCCTGGATTTATAAACTGCTTTGAATCTTTAAAATCATCCCAAACTCCAAGACCAGCATCCCCTGCTATTACGAAAAGATTTTTGTCTTCAAAAGCAAGTTTTTTTATCTCATTTGCTACACTATTTCTCATCTTTGTTTCCCTCTAAGTCTTTTAATGCTTCTATTTTAACCTCATCAGTTACAACATAATAGTGCCATATTAGTTTATCTTCCATAAAACTTATGTCTTTCCCTTTAGTTGTATCACATATAATCATTTTAGGTTTATCTGTTTTTATATTCACTATTTCTTTTATAGCTTTATGATCGTGTCCATTAACTCTATGTACATCCCATAAAAAAGCTTTAAATTTTTCATCAATTGGTTCATATGCTAAAAGTTCACTAGCTCTTCCATATCCTTGCAGATTATTCCTATCAATAAATACCGTTAAATTATTAAGTCCAAGTTTTGGTGCAAGCATTGCAGCTTCCCATACACTTCCCTCTTGAGACTCTCCATCCCCCATCAATACATACACTTTTCGATCACTATCTCTTAATTTAAAAGAATGAGCCATCCCTAAAGCCATAGGAAGACCATGTCCTAAACTTCCAGCACTTATCTCTATGTATGGATTTGTATCTTTATCTGTGTGAGCTGGTAAAGTCCCTCCATTTTGATAATACCCCTCTAATTCCTCTTGAATTAAAAAACCTTTTTCATATAATGTTGAATATAACGCCATTGCACTGTGTGCTTTACTAAGTAGGAAGATATCCCTATTCTCATAATCATCTAAATTAAGGATATCAAAATAAAGAGTTGTTAAAATATCTGTACAACTTAAAGCTGAACCAACATGGGGAGAACCTGATAAGTTTGCTATGTGAATGATATTTTTTCGAATATTGTTTGCTATATTTTTCATTAAAAACCTCTATATAAAATTTAAATGGGGAATACTTGGATGCTTTAATTCCCATAAGTAATTATTAATCTGATGATGACGACAATTTGGCTGGCAATTATTTTTTTCAATACAATTATTAATGTAATCTACTGCGTCTCTTCTTCCTTTTGATTCCCAAATCTCTTGAAAACTGTTTTCAAAAATATTTCCTAAAACTGTTTTTCTATCATATTGATGGGAAAAACAAGTTAAGACATCTCCCATTTCATCAATAAATACAATAAACTCTAGTCCGTAACATTTATCATATACTCTTTGGGATGTAAGGTTTTTTGTACTTCTGACTAAAAAATTAAAATCTTCTGTACTTATCTTTTGAGATTCATTATCTAACATTTCAATAAACTCATCAGAAATAGTTTCTTTTACCTCAAACTCATTATGAGAATGGTCATAAAAATGTTTTACACTAAAATAATCAACTCCAAGAGTTTTAAGTCTATTGGCATGTTCGATTATATAATCTTTATTTTCAGGAATCAAAACACATTGACTTCCAATAGTAATGTCACTATTCATTCGTACTTTTGCATTTTTGAGTTTTTTAATATTCTCAATAACTTTGTTAAAATCACTTCCCTCAGTTTGATGTACATGAGCATAATTCTCTTCACTTCCAGCATTAAAAGAAAATCTTATCCATGTCAGACACTCAGCTAATATATCAAAATGTTTATCCCTTAAAAGAGCCCCATTAGTACTTAATGCTACATCAAGCCCTAATGACTTTGCAAGTTGAATAGCTTCAAATGTATCTGTATGAAGTGTTGGTTCTCCATTTCCAGCGAATACCAATGATTTTACACCCATTGAAGCAAATTCTTTTATCAACTCTAAAATTTTTCCTTTTTTAAACCTACCCTCATGTCCAAGATAATTATAGTGACAAAATAAACACTTATGATTACACACTCCTGTTGGTGATATTTCTATATAAATAGGTGCTTTTACATCTCCATCAAAAAACTGTGCTATCTCTTTGGGATGATAATTTATTTTATGTGAATCTAAAAAACTAGCCATTATTTATCTCCTAAATACTCAAACCAATCTTGTGTAGCTTCTTTAATAGAACTTTGATCCCAAACTGGAGCATCTTTCCACTGTTCAATATTTTCTAACATTATTTTTACACCCTCTTCAAAAGAAACTTTAGGTTTCCACCCTAACATTGTTTTTATTTTTGTTATATCAGCATACGTACAATCAGGTTCACCTGGTCTTTTGGGAATATATGTTTTTTCTCCACCTAAAAGTTCTACTAAATAATTAACACTATATGTATTGTCACTTCCTACATTAAATATCTCCAAAGAATACTTCGAACATGCTGCAGTGTAACAGGCATCTACAACATCTGTAACATAGGTAAAGTCTCTGGTTTGTGTTCCATCACCAACAATAGTCAACGGTTTGTTATTAAGTAATTGAGCTAAAAAAACTCCAAATACTGCACCATAAGTTCCACTTGTTCTATGTCTAATTCCAAATACATTAAAAAAACGCATGCTAATTACAGGTATATTATATATTTTTCCCCAATGTAGAACATATTCTTCACCAATTCTTTTAGTATGAGCATATGGGTATTCTGGATTAAGAGAAGATGTTTCTGATGTTGGATATGTATCAGGAATCCCATAACATGAACTTGAAGCTGCATAAATAAACTTTTTTAGTTTTTTTGAATATTTTGCTGATTGAAGAATATTAATGGTACCATCAACATTTGCTTTATGATAGGTTAAAGGATCATTAATTGAAGGGACTATATCTGCAAGTGCTGCAAAATGAAAAACATATTCAACATCCTCAAAATATTGATTTAGATCATTTTTATAATCTCCAATATCAAC
>CBETOJ010000192.1:0-3792 GCA_965537725.1 uncultured Campylobacterales bacterium
TATAACAATACAACTTTTCAATCTTTATTAAATATTCTTAAAGATTGAAAATTGCTTCTTTATTTCTTATTGTACGACAATAATACCACCACCTGATCCATCATCAAGGTACCATTCATCTCCTAATTCTTGCGAATCAGTGATACAAGCATCATAAATTTTAAACTTCCATGCTGTTCCAACAGGTCCTGGTCTTACTCTTAAATAAAAAGTACTTCCCCCAGAATAGCTTGTAGAATATGTCTCCCAACCATTTGTACCAACGGCTCCAGTGTCAAATGTCCCACCAGGATATGTCAAGATAAATTGATCTGGAATAGAATACGATTCATAATCAAATGTAAAAGTTCCAGAAGTAGCAGTAGATTGAATTGTATATAACATAGGTTTTTCATTTCCTTGGTCTGCTTCATTTAAACACATCCCAGGGTTGCAACCATCTGGAGTACATGATTGAGTATCAATTGGTTTTGTACTTGTACACAGAGAATCATCTAAAGTATCTCCTAAAATATTCTTACACTCTACTGTTCTTGTTTGTTCAGCACTTCCACAATCTCCTGTACATTCAGACCAATCTCCAGTATCCCATTCATTTGGTTTTACTTCAACTGTAACTGTTGCCGGCTCTGATTCTATATCTTGATCATTTTTTACTAAAAATGTAAATGTATCTGTTCCTTCAAAGTCTGTATTAGGAGTATATGTTACATTTGGAGGAGTTCCCGATAAAGTACCGTTTGTTGGATTATCTTCTATTTGATATGTTAGTGGAGCATCATTTCCTTCTAGACCCTCTAAGACAATATCTATAGGTGTGTTTACAGGAGTTTGCACAGTTTGTTCTAGGGCTTCTATATCCACTTCTTTTATCTCAAATAAAAACTTTGTAATAGTTTTATTTGAACTTGTAGGATTCACAACAGTAAAAAATAGCTCTACGGCATCATTTTCTTCAAATGTATATTTATCTTCTGTACTTGTCGGTTTTATAGTTTTTTGTTTAATGCCTGTTAATCCTGTTGAAGTACCTCCAAAGGCTGAGGCTTTACTCATCATTGATATGATAAGACTTTGATTAGAAGAGTTTGTTCTTATATCTAAGGTTGGTAATGCATTTTCATCATTCCAATCAACATCATCAAATAAGTCTGAACTCATTTTAAATGATTGTGCACTGTATGGAGGTATTGTTCCAAACATTACGCTAGCATCTATTGTTTTTACACCATCATCATCTTCTTGCCAAAAGTTTTTTGTACCAATTTGAATTGTTTTATCAAACGATGAGCCATATCCCCAAGTAGTAGAACTTTTATATAATGTTTCATATTGATATCGTAATAATGCTTCTGTTAAATCATCTTGATTTGATGATCCAATATCAATTCCAAAATTACAATTAAACTCATCAAAACTATCTAAAAAGTTTTGCATTTCACTATTTTGTGTATTAGGCATACTAAAAACTTCTACTAATTCACTCGTATTAATAAAACTACATTCATTTGCCATCATTTCCCAAAATGGATATTTATAGTAAGCATTATAAACAGCATTATTTCCACTCCAAATTACATGGTGTGGTGCATTTATACCAATTTTTAAAAACTGTGGTATAACTTGGTTTGTTACATAAGTTGCATTATGTTCACCTTGTGCCCATCGTGCAGTACCCTCTGTTATCCAATGTCTATTGTTAATATTTTTTATAACAGATTTTTCGCTGCTTTTAGCACTTCTATCTTGAGAATGGTGAAAATACTCATGTATCGTCGTACTATTCATTGAATTAACATTTCGCAAACAAACTGATTTATTTAAATGTAATATAGAATAATTTTCAGTCCTTGATACAAATCCTGCAGTATAGCTATAACTCCCTGGACAAGCGCTATATTGTGTTGGTTTTGATGGAGTACCATTAACTTTAACTCCCATATCTTCTAATTGGATATCAAATTCTTTATCATATTTCAGACCATATTTATCATATAATGTTTGTCCATCTACAGCCCATTTTGCAATTGTTGCAGGAGTAACCGTTGCAGAACCCCATAAACCACTTTCATATCCATATACATTAATTAAAATATCACTATCACTACTATCAGTACATATAAAAGGTAATAAATTAAATCCATATAATTCAAAACTATTACAAGTGATTGTTCCACTTGTATATGTTACTAAAGCTCTACTTGCTTTAGATCTACTTGATGATAATGTTGTATCAACTCCTATAAAATAGGGACTTGTACCAGTTGCAGTCAAAGTCAATCTTATAGTATCATTATTAATTAGCTCCATTAAAGCAAACTGCTTAAACCAACTATTTGGTTCATCTTCATCATAATAGGTATATAACCCTATATTTTCATTATTATTTAAATTTGAAATAGGAATATCTATAATAACCTCATTTAAAACTTCTTGTGAAAAAATGAATATATCAGATATAGGTGTTAAATGACTTGGTATTATTGGTGCAGCGGATTGAGGAATAACTCTGACATCTTGTTCACTTAAACTTGAAGATGAAATAATTTTAATTCCATTTAAGCTACTTGTTGGATCTTCAATAGCAATTTCACCTGTAGTTTTTACAGTTTGAACAGTAGTAACTTCGGCAACATTAACTGTAAAAGACAACTCTCCACTATATGTCCCATCAGTAGCTGTTACTACTACATCAAATGATTCTCCTTCAGTAGTCTGTGATGGTGTCCAACTAATTTTTCCAGATACGCTATCTATAGACATTCCTGTAGGTGAAGTACTTAAAGAATAACTTACTACACTATTCCCATTATAGTTTGTGAGAAGTTCTATCTCGTTTTTCATGCCTGAAACTAAATCAATCATTGTATCTGATAACTCTAATTCTAATGATATACCATTGACCTGAACATCATCTGGATTTAAGCCATCATAATTTGCATCAAAACTTGTAATTAAACCCAAAATTATTTGATAGTCTTGTTCGCCATTTACAACATTGTTATTTCTACCAGTAATAATAACACTTTGAGGAGTGTTCCAGTTTTCACTTGTAAATGTTAAACTCTCAATATCAATTATCCCTTCAGATTCATCAGATGAACTAATTGGAATAGTTACATCAGCTGTCGGTTGTGATCCTAAATACACTTGAAAACTAGCTTGTGCATTATAGCTTGCCGTATTTCCACTCACTTCACTGACTATTACTTCAGCGCTATTACTATATCCATCAATTACTGTTTTTGCATCACTCACTGAATCATACGAACTTGAGATATCACTCATTACACTTTTAGCTTTATCTACATCACTTAATCCAGCATCAGCAAAATAAAGTCCCACTTCGTTTTTATTTGCTAAAACTTGAGCATCATCAGGATTTCCAGTTTCTGCTTCAGCTCCGTTAATAACTGTCTGAATAAAAAGATTTTTGGAATACTTACCTTGATTGAGTTCTTCTTCCCAATAATCCCACCCAGCTTCATCGGGGTCTCTATTAAAAAGATTATTATAAACTGACTTTATAAAATCTCTATTTTCTGTACTTTCAGGATATAAAGCTTGAGTCTCTGGCTGGTCATAATGCCAAATTACTGTTATTGACCCAATAATACAAACCATCACTATCGGGAGCTCGATTGAATGTTGCAACATATAACTTCGAAACTTCTTCTTGTGTAGGAACCTTTTCACTCGCATGTATTATTGAAAAAACAATACATAAACTTAACATTAAAGTCAAAACTTTTTTTACAGTCATGGTATTCTCCTTAATTGGTATATTTAAAT
>CBETOJ010000193.1:0-3767 GCA_965537725.1 uncultured Campylobacterales bacterium
AAAAATATTAAAGATCTAATTCGAAGCAGAAAGTGAGTTTTTCAGGACTGACTAAGTAATCTAGGAAAACAAGAGTGCCTAGTTTATCACTTCGTTTTCCATAAAAGGTTGCATCCCAAACCAAACTAACAGGTCTTGGATTATGTGTTTTAAATTTAGGTTGATACTCTTTTATTTGTATTTGAATCCATTTTGAGCTCTTCTTATATTTAACAGCTAAATCAGATAAACTTTGTTTTTTATAGAGATATTCATGAAAGATTATTTTTTGTAGTTTATCAGGTCTTCTATTTGATTGAAACTTCTTATTGCAATCATTACATTGGTATCTTTGAACACCGTTTCTTTTACCAATTTTTTTAGTATATTTTGAATCACAATTTGGACAACTTTTTACACTTATTTACAACTCATTGTAAATAAATCCATTTTGAGCCCATAATATCTAAGGATACTTAACTTTTCAGACCCCAGAATTTTCCTTTAAATCACCTTTAATGTCTACATAGCGTTACTAAAACAGTATTAAAATTAATACAAAATATTATGTAAGAAAAGTGATGCTACAAACATCACTTTTTAGATGTGGTAGTTTGGAGATTCGTTTGTAATTGTTACATCATGCACATGACTCTCTTTAAGCCCTGCACTTGTGATCTCAACAAACTCAGCTCTCTCTTGAAATACTTGGATAGATTCACTTCCAAGATATCCCATAGAAGATCTTAATCCCCCAACAAATTGATGGATAATATCACCGATATATCCTCTATATGGAACCATCCCCTCTATCCCTTCTGGTACTAGTTTATCAGCTGCTGTTCCTTCTTGGAAATATCTATCTGTACTTCCTTTTGTCATCGCACCGATACTTCCCATACCTCTGTAAGATTTAAACTTTCTGCCATGAGATAGGATCACTTCACCTGGAGACTCTTCTGTTCCAGCTAGTGCACTTCCCATCATAACTGAGCTTGCTCCTACTGCTAAAGCTTTTGCAACATCACCTGAGTATTTGATACCACCATCAGCGATTACTGGGATACCATGTTTTTTCCCTGCTGCTGCACACTCATCGATTGCAGAGATTTGTGGAACACCTACACCTGCTACGATTCTTGTAGTACAGATTGATCCTGGTCCAATTCCTACTTTTACTGCATCTGCTCCAGCTTTGATAAGGTCTTCTGTTGCTTCTGCTGTTGCTACGTTTCCTGCTATTACATCAACGTCTAGTTCATCTTTGATCATTTTTACTGTATCTAAGATCCCTTTTGAGTGACCATGAGCTGAATCAAGCACTAGTACATCTACACCAGCTTCTACTAAAGCTGTTGCACGATCAAGTTGCCCTACTCCAATAGCAGCTGCAACTCTTAATCTTCCATGCTCATCTTTATTTGCATTTGGATAAGCGATCTTTTTATTGATATCTTTAATAGTAATAAGACCTTTTAACTTTCCACCATTATCAATAATAGGAAGCTTTTCGATCTTGTGTTGGTGCATAATTTCAGCTGCTTCATCAAGTGTAGTTCCAACTATCCCTGTGACAAGTGGCATTTTTGTCATCACGTCCCCTGAGAGTTGTGAAAAATCTTTGATAAATCTCATATCTCTATTTGTAAGGATTCCAAGAAGATTATTATCATTATCTACGACTGGAACTCCTGAGATTTTATAATTATCCATGATCGCTTGAGCATCACTGAGAGTTTGATCTGGTGTTACAGATACTGGATCGATGATGATTCCACTTTCACTCTTTTTTACTTTTCTTACTTGCATCACTTGAGATTCGATATCCATATTTTTATGAATAACTCCGATCCCTCCAAGTCTAGCCATAGCAATTGCAGCTCTGTATTCTGTCACTGTATCCATTGCAGCACTTACAAAAGGGATATTTAGGCTTATATTTTTTGTAAGCATTGAATTTAAGCTTACCTCTTTTGGTAAAACTTCAGACTTTGCAGGTACTAATAATACATCTTCAAATGTTAATGCTTTTTTACGAATTCTCATATTGTTTATCCCTTTTTTTAATGTTTAATAATTTCGCAATTTTATCCAAAAGTTGATTAAAAACTAAAATAAAATCTCAACTAAACTGAGCCACGACACAACCATAACTGGCCCAATTATTGCTGTGACCACTCCAAGTATTAGAAAATCTTTTGATTCTATCTTTTTACTTGAATAGATGATCGCATTAGGTGGCGTTGAAACTGGCAGTGTCATAGCAAAAGAGGCACTAAGAGCTACGGCAATAACTGCAAGATGTGAAGACTCTGCAGAGATAGTTGTAGCAATCGCTATAACTATTGGAAGCATAATATTTGTAGCTGCTGTGTTACTCATAAAATTTGAGATCACCACTACAACATAAGAAAAGATAAACATTAACCAAAGCATCGTGATATGATCAGTTGAAAACAGTGTAGCAAACCAAAGATCAAGTCCTGTTTTAGAAACTGCAAAGCCAAGACTAAGCCCTCCAATAATCAAAATAATAACGTCCCATCTAATCTTACACATATCATCTGCATCAAGTATCTTAAAAAAGGTAAGTCCAATAATAGGGATCAATGAAACTACCGCTGTAGGGATATGATGAAGAGGACCTGTAAGCCACATGATTACTGTAAGAAAAAATATAGCAATGGTAACATTCTTTTTCCAACTAGGGATCGTAGGAATCTTTGAAAACTTTTTTGTAGAGTCATCAAAGTGTTCTACCTCTTTGATACTTTTTAGATCAATAAACGGCTCACTTGAAGGATAAAGTTTTAATATCATATATCGTAAGATCAAAACTGTTAAGATTGCGGGAACACTTGCTAAAAACATCCACTCTATAAATGATGGAGCATTCTCTCCTAAGATACCTACTGCGATTGCATTTGGTGGAGTTCCTATGATCGTCACCATCCCTCCAAGATTGGCTCCTACTACTACTGAGAGAAGAACTGCTTTTTGAAATTTGTTTGAGTTTTTTATATGAGTTAGCATAGGGATAAGAATAGTCATCATCATAGCAGCTGTTGCTGTATTTGAGATAAACATAGAAAGTACAAAAGTAATTCCAATAAGCCCTGAGACGATATTATGAGGTCGCCCGCCAACAAAAAAAAGCACTTTTTTTGCCATCCAAATATCAAGCTTGGTTTTTGAAGCAGCGGCAGACATAATAAATCCAGCTAAAAATAAAAAGATCAAAGGGGAAGACCAAGGCTCTAAATAGATCTTCCAATCTTTTGGGCTATTATGAAAATCAAAGTCATGAAACCCTAAAAGTACTATTTCTAAAGCGATCACAAGTAAAGATACTGCAAAAGCAGGGATAGCTTCACTTATCCAAAGCCCTGCAGCTAACAAAAGAATAAATAAAGTGATCACTCCATCATCTGAAAGATTATATGTGGGTAAAAAAGCCACACAATACGCTACTATAAAAGAGATACTAAAAGCGATAAAAATAAATTGCTGCGATAAGCTATATGCACTATTGAAAAATTGTCGAAGATGTCTTCTGGTATCTAACATGTTATACCCTTTTTTTTAAATCTGGGTATTATATCAAAACTATTATAACCAAATGGATACATTTGAAAAATGGAGCTTCAGATAGGAGTCGAACCTACGACCTGCTGATTACAAATCAGCTGCTCTACCAGCTGAGCTACTGAAGCATACCATAAAATAAATTGAGTGGAGCGGGTGACGCGACTCGAACGCGCGACAATCTGCTTGGAAGGCAGAAGCTC
>CBETOJ010000194.1:0-3748 GCA_965537725.1 uncultured Campylobacterales bacterium
TGCTTCAGGTGAATCTGGATAAATATCTATTAATGTTGAATAGAAACTTTTTGCATTGTCATTGTCACCAAGCTCTTCAAACGAGATTGCACTATGTAATAAAAGCTTTGGAAGCCACTTTGCTTTATCATAAAGCATCATACTTGTTTTAAAGTAATGCAGAGCATCTTTATAGTTTTTTCTATAATAGTTGATCTCTCCAAGATAGTAGTTGTTTTCTGCTGGTCTGTAATTTTGAGATATAAGATATTCTATAACAGGAATTGCTTTAGTAAAATAATCTTTTTTAAACCAAACTCTTACATCTTTCATCAAAGCAGCTTTTGATTTTTTTGGTACATCAGGTTTTGCAGCTTTTTTAACTACTGTTTTTTTATCAATCTCTTTAAGAAGATCTTTAAAATCATTTCTACTTACATACTCTTTATTGATCTTGTTGATAGTTTCTACAAGATTATCCATAGATTCTTTTAAAGATTGGACATTTTGGGTATTTTGTTCGATCTGTACTTGTAATGATTTAAGAGTCTCAATGTTATCATTGATTTTTTCCCTATCAAAATCACTTTGGCTTTGTACTTGATTAAACTCACGTGAAAGTTTATTGAGTTTTTGACTTTCACCCTCAACAATTGATTCTAAGCCATCAATTGTTTCACTCATCTGCTTGATTTTAGAATCAAACCGATTGACTTTCTTTTCTGTCTTTTGTAAACTTTTCTTATTATCAACAATAACTTTTTCTGTTGGAGTCAATCCATATGGCTCAGGTGCATTTAAATCACCTGCTCCAAAAACAGAAACCTCTGCTCCGTACGAAAATGTTAAAAAAAGGAAAAATAAACTAAAAAAACTCTTGAACAATTATATCTCTTTATACGAAAAATTACGGAAGAAGTCTATAATCAACTCTTCTGTTCATTTTCCAACAAGTAGTATTTTTTTGTGTACAGATTGGATTACTTTCACCATAACTTACTAATACGATCTTATTAGGATCCATTCCATCATTTACTAATGCATCTTTTGCAGTTTTTGCTCTTTTTAACCCTAGTGCATAGTTATACTCATCAGTTCCCCACTCATCACAGTTTCCTTCAAGTTTTACTTTTAACCCATCATATGCTTGTTGTGTTTGAGAAATTTTACCATAGTTAGTTGTAGCGATCTCTCTCATATCATCTGTAAGATTATATTTATCAAAACCAAAATGAACAGATTCTAAGATAACAGTCATACCATCAATATCACTTTGTACACTATTTACACCATTATTAGTTATAGCTGTTAATGTAGAACTTGACATATTACCACCTACACCATCAACTGCTCTTTCTTCACCTCCAGCGATTCCAGCTGCTCTGTCATCTACTGATTGAGCTGTTTGTCCACTTGGTTGTTGTTGTGAAGCATCTTCATACTCAACATTTTTTGAAGAACATCCTGCTAATAATGCTACTGCACAAATACTTAATAGCGTACCTTTTAAATTACCCTTTATCATCCATTATCCCTTTTTAATAAATTTTGAATTTATTCTACAATATTGATACTTAAACGAATCTAACTACCAGTCAATAGATCGTAACTTTCCACTTTTAAGTGGGAAAAGAAAGCTTTTGTTATAGTTGATTCGAATGATACCAAGTGAACTTTTTGATGGCTCATTTTTAATAAATAATATTGATTCACCATTTGCTGAAAACTTAGGAAATTGGTTTCTTCCTGTAGAAGTTAATCTTCTTGCATAGTCACTATATGTAGAGATCAAGTATAAATTAAAGGCATTGTCACTAAATTCATTGTCACTTTCCCTACTTGAATATACTATATAATCTCCATAAGTTGAACACTGAGAGTTATTTCTTCCATGATATACAAGTCGTTCAACCCCTTTAGAGTTGATCTTTTTAGCAAAGATATTTGGATATCGTAGTCTATCTGATACAAATACCACTTTTGAATCATTTTCTACAAAACTTCCACCAACATCAATACCATTATATGTAGTAACTCTTGTTTTTAGATTACTAATTGTATCATACACATAGATATCTGGTTGAGAGTTTGGAGCCATTGTTAAAACAAGTTTTGTCCCATCATCACTTACATCAGAACATACGATCATCCCATCACTATCCAGAATTTTCTGAGATTTGCTTGTAAAAAGATTTTGTTTGATAAGAGTTGGTTTTAAATAGTTATATGTTGTATAATAAAACTCTTCTTGATCTTTACTAGCCCATTTTGGGAAAATATTCAATCCACCTTTTACTACCACTTTTTGATAGGTTAAAGTATAATCAGATACTACTATCTCACTTGTTTTCGAATCAAGATATCGTTAAAAAATTACAAACTTATCCATCCAATCAATTGATGGTGCCTTTAAATAATTATTCACATCAATTGCAATTTTATGAGAGAGAAAAGGATATCTTACAGAAGAAGAGGTTTTATATGATCTATGTAAAACTACATTATTACTATTAATATCATACAGTTTTATATTAACTTGTAATCCATTATTAGGCAAGTTTTGAGCTTGTAAAATTAAATAAAGATCAATATTTTGACTTTTTAATCCAAGATATGGAGGAAGATCATCAAAATTATTTGTTACATCAAGATTAATATTTTCAAAATGCCCACTTACTTCAAGATCTTTTCGGATCAATGATACTATCCCTTTGTCATAGTTATTGATAATATTCATAGTATCAGATGAAGTAACTGTAACTATTTTTGGTAATGCAGATTTATTTTTAATGATCTCCATTCTTGCATCAATTGCAAAAAGTGTTGCTTGTAAAATAATCGTATCATATATTAGCCTTTCGATTGAAATGTTATCTCTATTTGTGTTGTCTTTCCACTTGGATTGACTGGATATCTTTTTAAACTCTCTTGATTTAAAAAGTTTTCAAGTTGTGTATTAAAATTTGAATTTCCAGAGTATTGTATAAACTTAAAACTAAAAATCCCATTATTCTGAATAGTTATTGTCACGATCGCTTTTAAGTTATCAGAAAAGATGGTTGGATTCCATCTACTTGATAACATTTGGTATATTTTAGAAAAATATGGATCTGTCTCATTTTGTGATTCACTTAATACCACTTTTTTCATACTTGGAGTTTGATTATTCACAAGATCTGATACAGATACGTTTTTGACTTTTTTCTCTTTTTCAAACTTGGATTTAAAACGACTTGAAATGGTACTTTTTTTAACCGTTGATACTTTTTGTTTTGTTACTTTTTTTGCACTGGTTTTTACATTGGCAAAAAGTGATTTAAGATCTGTTTTTTGTTTTAAACTTGAAGATGTAGTTTTTTTTACAACCTCTTTAGCGATCTTTTCATTTTTAACACCACTTTTAATATTTATCTTTTGTTCTGGTTTTTCTGGTTCTGGCTCTTCTAAAATCACATCTAATTGTAAAACAGTGTTCTTACTAATAGCGTCTATTTTTTTCACATTGTGTTCTTTTAAGTACACTATGAGTAATAACACTATACAAACATACAAAGAGACTGCAATAAATGCAGAAGTATAAAAGTTTTTCGAATCAACCATCTGTAATTAATGCTACTTTATAAAATCCTGCTTCTTTTACTGTTTTGAGTATATAAACTACATCTTCATATTTTAATGTTTTATCAGCTCTTATATGAACTGGTGTATCACGATTCTGACTTTTAGAAAAAAGTACAAAATTATCTGCAAAATTTGAAAATTGGTAATT
>CBETOJ010000195.1:0-3725 GCA_965537725.1 uncultured Campylobacterales bacterium
CTCTATTATATAAAAAGTCCACATCACGCATCTCTATCGCATTAATAACAAGTTGACTCGTTGCAAGAAGTTGAGCAATTTTTTCAGAGACAGCTTTTTTCTTTTCAAGTTCTGCTTGAATATTATGAGAGACCGTATCTACTCTATTATGTAATCTTTCATAAAGGATCTTTTCAAGTTTTAAATTTTGATAATAGTTATAGCTAAGTATAATAAGAAGAGGTAAAAGAGTTAAAAAAAGAATTTGTGATAGTAGTCTCATCTATTCACCCTGACCCATTTTAACAAAATAGTTTACATCTCTAACGATATCATAAAAACTATCATCTTTTACACTTACACCTTTAAAATCACCATTATAGTTTTTGAAATAATCACTAGTTTGAGCTTCGATAAATATCTCTTTTAGTTTAGCGATGATTCTAGGATAAAGATGACCTCCTGCAACTATTGGATCTGAGGGGATTGGAGGTGACTTTAAGATAATATGATAAATATCTCCATGGTCTTCAATTGCTTTTTTTAAAGAGGTGATAGAACAGCCTCCAGCATCAATAGCTTTACTTGCTACTGCATCATATATTTTATAGTGTTTTTTTAACATTGATATAGTATTAAAATATTTTTTAGGATCTTTTACTCCAGCATTATAAAGCATATAGTTTGGATAGATATACCCAGAAGTGGAACCTACATCAGTAAAAGCAAAATTTTTCCCTTTAAGATCTTTAATTGTTTTTATATGGCTATCTTTTCGTGAAATAATAAGACTATAATAGTGATCTTCAGGAAGTTTAATAGTAGCTAAATATACTAAGTATGGATCTTTTTGTTTAGCTTCAACATAAGAGTTTGCTCCAAACAAAGCAACATCTACTGTTTTTTCTTTGACTCTTAGAGCAAGTTCAGCATAGTTTTTTTCTACCATAAAGTTTATTTTATATGATGTTTTACTCTCTATAAGATCAAAAAGAGGTTGGTAAAAGTTTTTTAGATCATTTGGAGCTTTCCAAGGAACAGTGGCTATATTTAAAATCTCTTTTGCAAGAATGATTTGTGAGAGGATAAGGACTGAAAATATTATTTTTTTCATTTTAGCTCCTTTAGAGGAGCTAATTATATAATTAGTTAGTTACCAATTAATTACAATTTTATGTATTGAACCTAAAATGCATCACATCACCATCTTGGACAATGTAATCTTTCCCTTCAAGTCTCAGCTTTCCAGCTTCTTTACATTTAGCTTCTCCACCAAGAGATACAAAGTCTTCGTAAGAGATTACTTCTGCTTTAATAAACCCTTTTTCAAAGTCATTGTGGATAACAGCAGCAGCTTGTGGTGCTTTTGTATTTTTTCGAATAGTCCATGCTCTTACTTCAATTTTACCTGCGGTGAAGTATGACTGAAGACCAAGTTTATCAAAAGCTGTATGGATTATTTTTTCTAATCCAGATTCTTCAACTCCAAGATCATTTAAAAGCTCTTTTGCTTCATCATCTTCCATCCCTACAAGCTCTTCTTCTATTTTTGCACATAGCATAATAAGTTCACTTCCTACACTTTTCGCATGGGCTTTTAATGTTTCAACAAAAGCATTTCCATCTACTAAAGAGTCCTCATCTACATTTGCTCCATAGATCACTTCTTTATTTGATAAAAATCTAAGCTCTCGATCTAGTTGTAAAAAGGCATCATCCTCTTTATCTTCAAAAGTTTTCACTGGTTGTAGTTCATCAAGATGCTTTGCAACTTTCTCAGCTACTTCATACATAGCAGCAGCTTTTTTATCAGCTTTTGCTTGTTTTTTTAGCTTTTCTAGTTTTTTCTCTAGTTGAGAGATATCAGAGTAGATAAGCTCAGTTTCAATGATCTCAATATCTCTTAAAGGATCCACATCACCCTCAACATGTGTAATATTTCCATCTTCAAAACATCTTACCATATGTAAGATCACTTCCACTTCTCTAATATTTGAAAGGAATTGATTCCCTAATCCCTCACCTTTACTTGCTCCTCGTACTAGTCCAGCGATATCAACAAAGTCTATTGTTGAGTGTTGAATCTTATCTGGTATAACAATTTTTGCTAGTTCATCAAGTCTTTTATCTGGTACTGGAACGATCGCTTTATTTGGTTCGATCGTACAAAATGGATAGTTTTGTGCTTCTGCATTTTGCGCTTTTGTAAGAGCATTAAAAGTTGTACTTTTCCCTACATTTGGAAGACCTACTATTCCTACACCTAATCCCATAAATATATCCTTTTTTTCTATTAAGCCGTGATTATACTATTTTCTCAATTAAATCTTATCCAAAATTTAAATCTGAAGTGCAATTTTTGAAAATTAGAAAAATAAAAATTGTAATTTTAGGTTTGAAGAGGTTAAATGTTAAAATCTTTCTTCAAATTCTAACCACAGAATATAGAGGAAGTAAAGATGTGTTATAAACATTTAACCCTTGAGGAAAGGTATCATATTTCTGCTTTAAAAAAAGCAGGATTTACACAAAAATATATTGCAAATGAAATAGGTGTTGACCCATCAACCATTAGTAGAGAATTAAAAAGAAACTGTAGTAGTCAAAGAAAAAGTTATAGTGCAAATAATGCACATAATGTTTCCGTTACAAGACGAATGTATGCTTCAAGAAAATCAAATAAGAAAATGGATAAACAACTAAAAAAGATTATTATAAGATATATCAAAGAGGATTGGTCTCCAGAACAAATATCAAAAAGATTAAAGGTACTTGAGTTGGTTAATATTTCTCATGTAAGAATTTATCAGTTTATAGAGCAAGATAAACTTCAAGGCGGTAATTTGCATACTCATCTTAGATTTTACCATACAGGTCATAGAAGAGCTAAGTATGGAAGCAAGAGCAAAGGCAAAATCAAAAATAGAACTTCAATATCTAAACGAGATGCCATTGTAGATGAAAAAGTAAGGATTGGAGACTGGGAAATGGATACTATTGTTGGATCTAATCAAAAAGGTGCTATTACAACTGTAGTAGAAAGATTTTCTGCATTGGTAAGAATTTCACATCCTACAACTAAAAAAGCTCATGAAGTTGAAGCTGAGACAATAAGAATTTTAAATCCTCTAAAAGATAAAATTTATACAATTACCTCTGACAATGGATTGGAGTTTGCAAATCATTTAAACATCTCAAAAACTTTAGAATACGATCATTATTTTTGTCATCCATATTCATCTTGGGAAAGAGGTTTAAATGAGTATACCAATGGATTGATAAGACAATATATTCCAAAAGGAACTAACTTTAATGATATAACTCCTGAGTATATTGAAATGATTGAAAACAAACTCAATAATAGACCTAGAAAATCTCTAAATTGGAAAACTCCAAATGAAGTTTTCTATGGTCTTAATATGGCAGCTTAAGGTAAAAATTGATATGATTTTTTACTTCAAAAATTGCACTTCAGATTTAAATTTTGGTTATAATTTCCCATCAGCATTTTTGAGCACTGATTTTATATCAAAGATTATCTGTTTATCATTCTTGAACTCTAAAGATTTATAATCATTATGTGCCACTGCTAAAACAATTGCTTCATACTCATCAAATATTGGATCAACTTTTAAATCAAGTCCATATTCATGCTGCACCTCTTTAGGATCAGCCCAGTAATCAGACACATCTACATTGCAGTTAAAATCTTGTAACTCTTTAATCACATCAATCACTCTACTATT
>CBETOJ010000196.1:0-3711 GCA_965537725.1 uncultured Campylobacterales bacterium
ATATTTGTGTTATATAATATGAGTTTTAAGAGGTTATGTAACATGAAACTTAATTTAAATAAATTTCTTTTTTCTGTCTCTTTTGCACTTGATCTAGCAGAAGGTCAGATAGTATCAGTCTCAAAGCTTCATAGTAAAAGGGTTGCTTTTATCTCTTTAGAGATAGCAAATTTGCTCCAAATGAGTGATAATGAAAAGTTTGATCTGTATGCGTATGCGCTTTTACACGATAATGGCTTGGTAGAATCATTTTCCAATCAAAAAGCATTTACTCTAAGCCAAGAGATAAAAATAGATGAAAACTTTAAAGATCACTGCACTATAGGTGAAAAAAATATTCAACATTTCCCTTTTTTAACTGAGCAAAAAAATGTGATACTTTACCATCATGAGCGTTATGATGGTAAAGGTTTCTTTGGAAAAAAAGGGGATGAGATCCCATTGATGTCACAGATCATATTCTTAGCAAATATTATTGATGAGAATCTTGAAAAAGAGATCACCTTAGAGTCAAAAGAAAAAATAGACTCTTTTATATCAGGACAAAGAAATAAAGCACTCTCTCCACTTCTTGTGGAGATCTTTTTAAAACTTTCAAATGAGTTTTCCTTTTGGGGATCGTTGGAGTATTTTTATATCTTTAATCATCCAGATAAACTTCTAAAAGATATTGAGATCAATATGACCATTGATCAATTTTATGAGATAGTACAGATATTTTCAGAGATCGTGGATGCAAAATCTCACTATACAGCTATGCATTCACAAGATCTTTATGAAAAAACAAAAGTATTATTAGATCATTTTGATTTTGATGAACTTCATAAAAAAAAGTTACTAATAGCTGCAAACCTTCATGATATAGGAAAACTAGCAACGCCACTTAATATTTTAGAAAAAAAAAGACCATTGAGCAAAGAGGAGCTTTTTGAGATAAAAAAACATGCTTTTTTTACTTTTAAAATTTTAAATGGGATAGACTTTTGTGAGGATATACTCTCTTGGGCATCTTATCACCATGAGAAACCTGATGGTACAGGATATCCTTTTGGAAAAACGCAAGATGATCTTTCTTTAGAGATGCGTCTTATCTCATGTTTGGATTTTTATCAAGCTTTAGTAGAAGATAGACCTTATCGGGATGCTATGACACATAAAGATGCAATGGCGATAATGCGTGATTCACTTCAAAAGAATGAAGTAGATATAGAGATCACAGAGATGATCGATAAGGTTTTTAAGCCTTATTGATCTTTTCTTAAAATAACAGTTGTAGAAGTATCAGGTACAAGATATTTTTTTGCAACTTCTACGATATCTTTTGTTTCTAGTTTATTGATATTTTCTTCATAGTTCATAAGTGGAGTGATATCTCCTCTTGTCATATAACTTCCATATAAAGATGCTACAGAACTTGAACTCTCTAGTGAGAAGATAAAATCAGATTTTGTATTTTTTTTGATCTTTGTAAGCTCTTCTTGTTTTACATCACCATCTTGGATCTTTTTGATCTCATTCCAGATCTCTTTTTCTACATCCTCAGCTTTTACCCCAGGGTTACACACTGCTAAAAAGAGATACACTCCTGGATCTTTTAGTTCCATATTGTAAGCATAGATAGTATTTACCATATGCTTTTTATCGATTAAAAGCTCATTTAATCTACTACTTTTTCCTGAACTTAAAAGCTCACTAAGGGCACTTAGTGCAGTTTGGTCGTCATGAAGATAGTTTGGAATATGAAAGTTAATAGCTAGCATCTCTACTTGTGAGTCTTTATGGATAACAACTCTCTTTGCTCCATCTTGTTTTGGCTCATACATATAAAAGTTTTCTATTTTTTTAGATTCTTTTGTATTCTCTATTTTTCCAAAGTGCTCTTTTGCCGCTTTAAAAACTTCCTCTTTTGTGATATCACCAGCTACTACAACAATTGCATTTGATGGTGTATAGTAAGTTTTATGGAAGTTTTTAATATCTTTGATCGACCAGTTTTGGATATCATTCATAAATCCAATAGGAGTCCAGTGGTATGGATGGTAAGTAAAAGTATTATTAAAGAGTTTAAAATACAAATATCCTGTAGGATTATTATCTGTTCTCCATCGTCTCTCTTCAGCAACAACATCACGCTCAGGTTGGAACTCTTTATCTTTTAAAGTAAGATTCTCCATAAGATCACTGTATAGTTCAAGAGATTTATTCAAGTTTTTAGAGCTTGATTTGATATAGTAGTGAGTGTAGTCAAATCCAGTTGAAGCGTTATTCACTCCTCCAAACCCTTTTACGATCTCATCAAATTCACCCGCTTTGAGATTCTTTGTAGATTTAAAGTTAAGGTGTTCAAGCATATGAGCGATTCCACTTTTTCCCATCTTCTCATCTCTACTTCCTACATTGTAAAAGATATCTGTAGTAATTACATTACTCCCATTATCCATTGGTATTGCTACCACTTTTAAACCATTTTTTAAAGTTTTTTCATAATATTTTGGTAAGGCAGAACTTGCCATTAATACTCCTTGTAAAGCTAAAAATAATACCATTAAAATTTTCATATCTTTTTACCTTTTTTAGTTTTTAAAATCTGCTCCAATAGCTTCAGAGATGTGTGTATATCCATCTGCTTTTAGAAGCTCTATAAGCTCATTGTTTATATTTTTGCACATTGATGGACCTTGAAAAATAAAAGCACTATAGATCTGAAGTAAGCTAGCTCCAGCTTTAATTCTTCGATAAGCATCTTCAGCACTTCCAATTCCACCAACACTAATAAGTGTAGTTTTATCATGAAGTTCTTTACCAATAGCTTTAAAAAGTAAATAAGATTTTTCACTTAAAACTTCTCCACTCAGTCCCCCAAAATCTTTTGGATGAGGAAGCAGTGAATAATCTTGCGTGGTATTGGTCGCTATAATCCCGTCAGCTCCACTCTCCACAGCTGTTTTACAAAGCTCTATTGCAGTCTCTTCAGCCATATCAGGAGCGATCTTTAGTAAGATAGGAGTATCTGTGATCTCTTTTGCCATCCCAAAGATTGCTTTAATAAACTCTTCATTTTGTAGATCTCTAAGATTTGGAGTATTTGGAGATGAGATATTTACTACTAGATAATCACAAATATCTTTAAACCCTTTGATCAAAGTTTCATAATCATCAAGTGCTTTATCCTCAGGAGTCGTTTTATTTTTTCCAATACTTGCTCCAATAGGAAGAGCATATGGATAGACTTTTCTTAAGTTTTTAATCACTTCGTATGAGCCATGATTATTAAACCCCATAGCATTTTGTATAGAGTTAAATTCAGGATATCTAAAAAGCCTTGGTTTGTCATTTCCAGGCTGAGGTCTTGGGGTCATAGTACCAATCTCAGTGTATCCAAACCCCATAGCAGGCATCGCTTTTATCATAGTAGCATTTTTATCAAATCCAGCTCCTAAACCAATAGGATTATAAAACTTTTTCCCAAAGATCTCTTGGGTAAGCATAGGGTGGTTGATAAAGTTTTCTTTGACCATATAATTGTTGATGAGTCTACAATATGGAAGAGCTCTTAGTCCATATTCAGCTATAGTATGAGCAGTTTCTGGCTCAAATTTGAACATCATTTTTTTTATAGTTTCGTAGCTTATCATTATTGTTTTATCCTTAGAGCATCTTTTAATTATGCGTATTGTATCTAATAGTTAATTCGATTACCCTAAAAGTATT
>CBETOJ010000197.1:0-3683 GCA_965537725.1 uncultured Campylobacterales bacterium
TCTAAAGGATTAGTGTTTCTATCACTAGTTGTTATTTCTTCAATATATGATAATGATAAATTTTCATTTTCTGATAATTTTTTATAAATTTTATCATGAAACTTTCCTATATTTGAAAAATAAGAACTATCCATAAAATTACAAGTATATTTATATATCTCATAAATAACATGAGCCATATAACTCTTATTAGTAGAATTTTGCCCAACAAAAAGAGTTAAGTTTTTTATCACAACTTCTGCCTCTTTTATTTTAGCAAGTTTTTCTACTTTTAGTTTCATAGTTTTATATTACGCTAACTTCTCTTTTAAAATCTTATTTACAACCTGAGGATTTGCACTCCCTTTTGAGGCTTTCATCACTTGTCCTACAAAGAAAGCAAACATCTTCTCTTTACCTGCTTTATATTCAGCTACTTTATCTTGGTTATTTGCTAAGATCTCATCGATCATAGCTTCAATAGCCCCATCATCACTTACTTGTTTAAGACCTAGCTTTTCAATAACTACATCTACACTTTCATCATTTTCCATTAGATGATCAAGTACTTGTTTTCCTGCTTTACCAGAAATATCTCCTGCTTCGATAGCTTTTACAAGAGTTCCAAGCTTCTTAGCACTTACTGGTGAATTGGTTACATCTTGACCTTCACCAAATCTTCCTTGAAGTTCAACCGTGAGCCATGAACTTGCATTTTTCCCAGTGATTCCTGTAGCCATCATCTCTTCAAAAAAGTGAGCCATTTCCTTAGTCGCACAAATTACTCCAGCATTGTATTCAGTAAGTCCATACTCTTTTACAAATCTATTTTTCTTCTCATCTGGAAGCTCAGGAATATCTGAATATTTTTCTATCATCTCATCAGTGATAATAAGTGGAAGTAAATCTGGATCTGGAAAATATCTATAATCTGCTGCGTCTTCTTTTCCTCTCATAGATCGTGTTTCACCACTATCCACATCAAAAAGTCTAGTCTCTTGCACTACTTCTTGCTCATAGACTCCATCTTCCCAAGCTTCCACTTGTCTTTGTACTTCATATTTGATCGCACGTTCTATGAATTTAAAAGAGTTCATATTCTTGATTTCACATCTAGTGTAAAGTTTCTCATCACCTTTTGGCCTTATAGATACGTTTACATCACATCTAAATGATCCCTCTTGCATATTTGCGTCACTAATATCTATATATCTTACAATTGAGTGAAGTTTTTTAAGATAAAGGATCGCTTCTTCTGCACTTCTCATATCAGGTTCACTTACGATTTCAAGTAATGGTGTTCCTGCTCGGTTTAGATCCACTTGTGAGTGATCTCCTGCATGGGTATTTTTCCCTGCATCATTTTCTAAGTGAGCTCTTGTGATACCAATCGTTTTATTTGATCCATCTTCAAAATCAATCACTAAAGTACCCTCTCCCACTACTGGAACTTCAAATTGAGAGATTTGATATCCTGTTGGTAAGTCTGGATAGAAATAGTTTTTTCTATTAAAAATAGACTTTTTATTGATCACTGCATCTACTGCTGTTCCAAACTGGATCGCTTTGTGTACTGCTTCACGATTAATCACTGGTAATGCCCCAGGTAATCCTAAACATACTGGACATACATTTGTATTTGGTTCATGTCCAAAACTTGTGGCACACGAACACCAAAGTTTACTATTGGTATTTAACTGTACGTGAACTTCTAACCCAATTATAACTTCAAACATTTTCTCCCTTTATCGATAAACTTTTATATTTGCTGTAATTTTTTGTGTTTCAAAGTATTCATTTAAAAAGTTTGTTTCTCTTTGTTCCATAATAGTTTGGAAGATTTTCTCTTTTACTTCATCAAATGGTAATACTTTTACTCCTGTTTTATTTTTTACATAAAACATATTGTAATTCTCTTTTTGAGCAAAGATTGGACTAAACTGATTCTCTTTTGTATTTTGTAAAACATATCGTACCTGAGGATTTAGCTCATTGTAATTGAATATAATATCTTGAGACATTACTCTTGGATCATTCATCATAGGATTTGCTGCTACTTGATTTAAAAGTCTTTTTTCTTTTGTGATATACGCTGTAACATCAATCGTATCAGCTACACTAAACTCCTCTTTATTGTTATCATAATAGATCTTCATATCTTCATCAGTTGCTATTTTTAAATTTTCTCCTGCAACTTTTTGGATAAGTTTTTGATGTTTGATCTGTTGTTTTATTGTATCTATAAATGCATCGTAATCTTGCTGTTGTCTTACTAAAGATTTAAACTCTAAAGGCTGCATCTTGTTTCGTGCTGCTAATTTTGCAATATAATTATCCACATCAAAAATATCCACACTTACTTTATTTTTCTTCACCTCTTGATCATAGATGATCTCATTAATAAGATTTTTTACTGCTTGATTTTTATCTACACTTTTAGATTGCATCTCACTATCTATATCGTATAGAGTAATTGGTTCATTATTTACTACTAAGGCTATTCCATTAACCATCCCAGCCCATGAGAGGCTACACCCGAATAATAAAGCTACTATTGTTTTTTTCATGAATGCTTTCCTTCTTTAAAAAAAAATCATTTTACCATAAAGATGGTAAAATCATTCTCCAAATAATCTTCTTTTAATATTATATTGCGACTATATCCTTGGATAATTGCTATCACCTCTTCTTTATGGATTCCATTAAAGGTAAACCCTTTTAGGTAGTTTAATACAATCCCTTTTTTTGCATGTTGATACATATTATGTACAAAAAGCTCTATCTCCCCATGATCTAAGGTATTTAAAGCCCCGCTACATAGATAATAATCTGCATCTGGTAAAGGATCACTGGTAATATCTTTTCTCTCAAAGTTCGTATCAAAACGCTCTTTTGCTTTTTTGATCATCTCTTTTTCACTATCGATTCCAATATATTTTTTTGGTAAGAGATTTTGTTCTTGCAAGTATTTATAGTACTCTCCAAAGCCACACCCCGCATCAACAATGGTAGAGGTTTTTATATCTGAGTATATAAATGAGGTTAAGGCTTCAAAGCGTTTATATTGAGTTTCTTTATTTTTCCAATGGACTCCAAGAGGAGATACACCATATTTTTTTATACTATTTTTGTAGAAGTTCTTTTTATTAAATAGCACTATCTATCTGCTCTATCTCCACTTTATTATCTTTTAAAAACTTTGATACGATCTGCGAGTTTGTATGTTCATACGCTCTTTCATAGACTATTCGTACTATTCCACTAGCGATAAGGTTTTTAGAGCATTCACTACAAGGCTCTAGGGTTACATAAATAGTTGCACCTTCTATTGAGATCCCTTTTCTAGCAGCCCAAATAATAGCATTCATCTCAGCGTGAATCTCATAGGTCTTTGACCAATCATGGTGATCTTTTGTATACTCATCATTCCAATGTTCACAACAGTTTGTATATCCAGCTGGAGTTCCATTATATCCAGTACTTAAGATTCTACCATCTTTTACGATCACTGCTCCCACTTGCTTTGAGACACATTTACTAGCACTTGCTATCTCTTTTGCAATATTGATAAAATTTCTATCACTTAACATCTTTTAATCCTCTACAATATGCCCAACAAATTTTGACATATTATCTAAAACTATGCCACCTTTTCGAAAGCCCATAGCACATGCTTCATAGGCATAAAATACCCCTGCTTGATA
>CBETOJ010000198.1:0-3650 GCA_965537725.1 uncultured Campylobacterales bacterium
TAGGTTATGAGCAATCAAAAATGGCAGCTATGGGTGAGATGATAGGAAATATATCTCATCAATGGAGACAACCTTTAAGTATCATCAGTACAGCTGCTAGTGGAATCAAAATGAAACTAGAATTTGGGCTATTTAAAAAAGAAGATGATATAAAATCTCTTGATGCTATTACTGATGCAAGTATCTATCTCTCACAAACGATTGATGACTTTAGAAACTTTTTAAAACCAAATCAAGAAAAAAAATATTTCAATGTAAAAGATATCATTGAAAAGCTCCTTTCTATGTTTGGAAGTAGTTTCCAAACCAATAATATAGAGATTATTTTAGAAACTCCTGATTGTAAGATCCTGGGAAGTGAAAACGAACTGTTACAAGTGTTAATTAATATTCTAAATAACTCAAAAGATGCTTTTAAAGAAAAAGATATCAAAGAGAGTAAATTTATTTTTATCACTTTAAATATACTTTATGATCATATTGTGATCTCTATTAAAGACTCAGCTGGAGGGATAGATCCAAAAGTGATATCAAGTATTTTTGAGCCATACTTTACAACCAAACATAAAAGTGTGGGTACTGGAATTGGTCTGTATATGAGCTACCAGATCATTCGAAATAAATTTGATGGAAACATTCTAGCTTCTAATAAGACCTTTGAATATAATGAGCAAACATTAAAAGGAGCAGAGTTTGAGATAATATTACCTCTTACTCATACTTAATCCCAGATATTTACGTCTTCACCTTTTGCTCTAGTCTTATTGGCTCTTTGTGTAAGATATCTTTGAAACTCTTTTTCAGTATATACTTCTCCACCCACATCAGTCACTTCTTTACTTCCAAACATATTAATATCAACTATAGCAAAGTTTTTTAGGATCTTTTTTTGCTTCGTTGCTTGATCCTCTAAGTTTTTAGTCACAAACCTATGACAATATGGACAATTTGGCTGATGGATAAAGACTATAAGTCTTTTATTTTGAGTTGCTAATTCTGTAACATCCTCTTTAAGATCTAAAAAACTACTCATCATAAACCAAGATGGTATTTTTACATCTTTACCTCCTAAGAATTTTCCCTCTTTTACTTCTGCATTTAAAAAAGAAAAAGAGATTAAAATGATAAACAGAGTTATCAATAAACTTTTTGCTTTCATTGTTTTTTCCTCCCTCTTTACTCTTGCTTTACACATCTTAGAGCAATCGATTTTATAAGGAGAAAAATAAAAAAACTTAATAGAAAATTTAAAATTTCTCTTACCTTCATATAGGTAAAACTATGCTATAATGCACCAATCTTAATGAAAATAGGAAATGATAAATGTTATATACTTGTGGACACAAAATTCCAGATAGTGATTCTATTGTTGGTGCCATTGCAATGGCTTATTTACAAAAAGAGCTTGGAAATGAGACAAAAGCTGTAAGACAAGGGGATATCAATCCTGAGTCGCAATATATATTAGATAAATTTTCGTTGCAAGCACCTGAACTTAAAACGTCTTTTGCAGGAGATGATCTTTTTATGGTTGATTATAACAACTATACAGAGGGTCCAGATGATCTTAAAGATGCAAATATTATAGGGATCGCAGATCACCATAAACTTGGAGGTCTTAGCACTTCAGCACCACTTGAAGCATGGATCAGACCTGTTGGATGTTCAAACACTATTATTAAAGAGATGTTTGATTATTATGATGTAGAGATTCCAAAAGATTTAGCTGGAGCGATGATGTGTGCGATACTTTCTGACACAGTTATCTTCAAATCTCCAACATGTACAAAAATCGATACTAAAATCTGTAAAGAATTAGCTACAATAGCTGGTATTGAAGATTTTAAATCAGTTGGTATGGAGATGTTCAAAGTAAAATCTGCTGTTGATGGAGTTCCAGCAAGAGAACTTGTAAAAAGAGATTTTAAAAACTTTGATATGTACGGAAAAAAAGTTGGAATCGGTCAACTTGAAGTAGTTGATCTTTCTATCTTTGATGAAAGAAAAGATGAGTTATTAGCTGATATCAAAGCTTTAAAAGAAGAAGATGGTTGTGATACAGTTCTTTTACTTTTAACAGATATTATTGCTATGGGTTCTCAAATCCTTGTAGCCACAGATTCACTTGACGTGATCGAAAAAGCTTGGGATGTAAAAGTTGAAAATGATCAATTTTGGCTTCAAGGGTGTTTAAGTAGAAAAAAACAGATCGTACCATTTTTAGAACCAGCGTTTAAATAAAAAGGGATTGAATGAAAGGGAAATATAAACAACTTTTTATCGATAAAGAGGCAGTTGCCACTCTTGCTATGGCAAGGGATGGACTTCTTAAACCTGTAACAAAACTGATGAATAAAAAAGAATCAGATGAAGTGAATGAAACAGGGAGATATAAAGGGAGTTTATTTCCATTTTCATTTATTCTTGCACCCTATGGAAAAAGAAATAGTGAAGTTCTCAAATCAGCTAAAAAAGGGGAAACTCTAGAGCTTATTTGCGATGGGAAACTCTCTGGTACAATTATTGTAGATGAGATCTTTGCTATTGATAAAGAAAAAAGGGTTGAAAAGATCTATGGGACAAACTGTTCAGCTCATATTGGAGTAAAAGATACTTTAAAACGTCTTGGAGATTTAGCTGTTTGTGGTGAGTATACTGTTGAGTATACAAATATTCAAAAAAATATACAAAACACTAAAAGTACTATAGAAGAACTCAAAGCTAAAAATATCTCTGCTATTATCCTCTCTGGAAAACCATTCCATAGAGTCCATGAAAGATTAATTAGAACTGCTTTAGTAAAATGCGACCTTCTTATTATCTTTTTACAAAAACCATATCATGATGATAGTGAACTTACCTATAGAGTAAGACAAAAAACTCTACAATACTTTGTAGACAACTTTGTACCCAAAGATAGAGTTCTTCTTCTTCCTTTAGAAAATACCTATATCTTTGGTGGGATCAATGAACTTACTCTCAATGCAATTGTTTCTAAAAACTATGGAGCAACACGACTCCTAATAGGACAAAACCATGCGGGACTTGGAGCATATTGGGATCATAACAAACTTCTCTCAATCGTAGATACTTTAAAAGATATTGATATCACTATAGAGATCGTAAGTGAATTTGTATATTGTGATAAATGCACTACCTTAGTAAGTACAAATGCCTGCCCTCACGGAAGTCATCACCATGTAAAATATCATAATGAATCTATTATGGAACTCTTTCGTTTAGGGATCATCCCACCTGCTATTTTGATGAGAAAAGAGATCTCTTCTATTATTTTAAGTGAGCTCTACCCATCAAGAAAAGAGACTCTACAACGAATACACCAAAACCTCTCCACCTCATCAGGGGTAATCGATACTTTTGAGAGTGCAGATTTTTATGATGGATTGATGAATCTTTATCAAACTTCCTCTTTAACATAATACCCCTATGTCGTCACTCCCTTTGTTTAGATCTAATAAACAAAGGGGTTTGTTTTTCCTAATAGCTTGTTTTATTTTTTCCCTGAATCTTTTTATAGAGTTTCATCACTATCAAAAGATAACCAAAGACGAGGTATATAAAACCAATGCACTTATTAAAAATATCTACTATAAAGAAAAATACGATATTTTAAAACTCCAAACTGATCA
>CBETOJ010000199.1:0-3643 GCA_965537725.1 uncultured Campylobacterales bacterium
GGAATGTTAAGCTAGATTAGATTTCAGTTCGAGAGTATCAGACTTGGTGGATACCTGTTTTTGATACATCAAACCCATGACCAGCAACTAAAATATTCCAATCTAAAGCTTGAATAGCTTCTAATGCTTTTAATTGTCCTATAACTCTTCCATCTCTATTTGATGTGATTCTTCCATTCATCACAAGGTCTCCAGCAAAAACTATTTTCTCTTTTGGAATATAAAAGAAAATATCCTCTTTTGAATGGCTTTTTCCAACATGAACAATCTTTACTTCTAGTCCATCAATAGTTTTTGTTTGAGTACTATTCATATGCTCATCCAATGGTACTATTCGAGTCCCCTTAATTGCATCAGAAGTTAAAAATTTAAACATCCTTGTTTTATCACCTGGTTTATAAGTATCATCTTGAGCTTTTACTCCAATCAGTTTTGCTCCAAAACTATCTTTATAAAAGTTATTTCCTAACCAATGATCATCATGAAAATGGGAATTAAATACAGTACTTACAGGAAGTTTTTCGATCTTTTCCATCGCTTCGTATGATTGTTTTGCATATTGAAAAGTTGATCCACTATCAAATACAATATAACTTGAATCTGCTTTTACAAAACAACTGTTTGACATATCTCCACCATTCTCTTTTGTTGGCATCTCTAGTTTTCCAAAAAAACACCAAGCATTAGGAGCTACTTGTTTTGGCTTTAGATCATAATCAAATCCAAAAAGAGTAGTTGTCACTACTCCTATCAATAAACTAATTTTAGTAAGGTGTAACATTTATCCATCCACCTGCTATTCTCTCAATCACTTCAGCAATTCCAGCTCTCACAAATGTAATATCATCTAAAAACTCATCCTCTTTCCAATTCATTGTATCCATAGTATTTAGACATCCTACAAACTCTACTTCATATTCTTGTAATGATCTTATTTTATCTAAAATGACAGGATCATAATCTTTTTTCAAAACCCTCATCCCTTGTGCATATGCAATTACTGAGATTTGAATTGATTCTTGAGGATATACTTTTAATACATTGTAAATTGATCCTAACATGTGGTTTACAGTTTCTAAGTGTGCACTTCTTAGTTTAATAACCCATTTTCTTGGATTATCAAAACTCGGTTTTGGATCTGCAAAGTTCATTTCTGGTTCAGCAAATGCAAATACCGATACCAATAATAACAAGATCATTTTTTTCATTTTTATTCCTTCTTTTAATAAAATTTAAATAGTATATCACTTCAACTCTAAATATTCAAATTTTATTAAAAGAAGAAAAAAAACTTGACAAAAATGGAAAAATTTACTACAATTCTAGCACTCAAATAAAATGAGTGCTAATAATACTATAAACTATGAGTCTAAACAACTCAAAATACTAATAAAAGGATTATATTATGAATTTTCAACCATTAGGAGATAGGGTTCTTGTAAAAATTAAAGAACCAGAAACTACTACTGCAAGTGGGATCATTATCCCTGATAATGCTTCAAAAGAGAAACCAAATGAAGCAGAAGTAATGGCAATAGGAAATGATGTAGAGCATGTAGCTGTGGGAGATAAAGTTTTATTTGCAAAATATGCAAGAACAGCTGATGTAACTATTGACGGTACTGACTATCTTGTTATGGAAGTAAGTGAAATTCTTGGTGTAATGAAATAACACCTAAGTTCACTTAAAATAAAAAGACTATATTTATAAGGAAGAAAAAACATGGCAAAAGAGATACATTTTTCAGATGATGCAAGACACCAACTATTTACAGGGGTAGAAAAACTTGCTAATGCAGTAAGAGTTACTATGGGACCTAGAGGAAGAAATGTACTTCTTCAAAAATCATTTGGAAGCCCTACTATTACCAAAGATGGTGTGAGTGTTGCAAGGGAGATCGAACTTGAAGATCCAATGGAAAACATGGGTGCACAACTTGTAAAAGAGGTAGCTTCAAATACAAATGATGAAGCAGGTGATGGTACTACAACTGCTACAGTTCTTGCTCATTCAATCTTTAAAGAAGGGCTTAGAAATGTAACTGCTGGGGCAAATCCTGTACAATTAAAAAGAGGTATGGATAAAGCTTGTGAGAAGATCTTAGAAGAGCTTAAAGCGATGTCAAAAATAGTTGATACTAAAGAGCAAATTGCTCAAGTTGCTACAATCTCTGCTAACTCAGATACAGCTATTGGAGATATGATTGCTGAAGCTATGGATAAAGTAGGAAAAGATGGTGTTATCACTGTAGAAGAAGCAAAAGGTATCAATGATGAGCTTGAAGTGGTTGAGGGGATGCAATTTGATAGAGGATATCTATCTCCATACTTTGTAACGGATGCAGAGAAAATGGTTGCTGAACTTGAGAATCCATATATTTTACTATCTGAGAAAAAAATCACAAATTTAAAAGAGATGTTACCAATCTTAGAAGCAGTAAACCAAAGCCAAAGACCTCTTTTAATTATTGCAGAAGATGTTGAAGGTGAAGCACTTTCAACTTTAGTTGTAAATAGATTAAGAGGATCATTAAATATTTCAGCTGTAAAAGCTCCAGGGTTTGGAGATAGAAGAAAAGCAATGCTTCAAGATATCGCTATCTTAACTGGTGGTAAAGTGATAAGTGAAGAGATGGGAATGACTTTAGAGGGTGCAACTATGGAAGATCTAGGAACTGCTTCTAAAGTTGTTATGGATAAAGATAATACAACTATTGTTAATGGTGCAGGTGATAAAGCTGCTGTAGAAGCTAGAATTTCACAAATTCGAAATGAAATTGCTAATACTACAAGTGATTATGATAGAGAAAAAGCTCAAGAAAGACTTGCAAAACTAAGTGGTGGAGTTGCTGTTATTAAAGTAGGAGCACCTACTGAGACTGAGATGAAAGAGAAAAAAGATAGAGTTGATGATGCACTTAGTGCAACAAGAGCTGCTGTTGAAGAGGGTATCGTTGTTGGTGGGGGTGCTGCTCTTATTAAAGCTGCTGCAAAAGTATCACTTGAACTTGAGGATCATGATGAAAAGATCGGTTCTGATATTATTCTAAGAGCTATTGCCGCTCCATTAAAACAAATCGCTTCAAATGCAGGATTTGATGCTGGTGTTGTAGCAAATGAAGTATCTAAAACAACTGATGAGAATGTTGGATTTGATGCTGCAAGTGGTGAGTATGTTGATATGTACAAAGCTGGTATCGTTGATCCTGCAAAAGTAGAAAGAGTTGCAATGCAAAATGCTGTTTCTGTTGCATCACTTCTTTTGACAACTGAAGCAACTGTTTCAGATCTACCTAAAGATGACACTCCAGCTGCTCCAATGCCTGACATGGGTGGAATGGGTGGAATGCCGGGTATGATGTAAGAATGGGAATGCAACCCTTTTTTACAACATTTTTTACTCAATAATTTAATTGTCTAAACCTCTTAAACACAGGGTTTAGACAACATCTTTAATCAAACAAAGACACTTCAAAAATCATTCAAATTTCTAACTTATTTCAATCCAAATGTTAAAAAATTAAGTAATTTTATGCATAAAGTGATTACAGCTTTTTTCGACCCAAGGGTCGGGGAATTAAACCCCTTTTAGATTAAATCTTCCTTTTTTATTACTTTTATAAGTTTATCTAATATAACTTTA
>CBETOJ010000200.1:0-3621 GCA_965537725.1 uncultured Campylobacterales bacterium
ATTAAAGTAACTCTCTAAGTTCTGCTTCAAACTCTTCAATAGTAGGTAATGAATTTTTAAGATTATCAGGCAATACTTCGGTAAGCTCAAATTCACTGACACCCATAGGCTTATTGATATCTCTTAGAGCAAATTCTGCTTCTATGTTATTTTTATCTCGACAAAGAAGTATCCCAATGGTGGGATTATCATTTTCTTTTTTCAGAAGACTATCAACCGCCGAAATATAAAAATTTAATTTCCCGGCATATTCAGGGATAAACTTTTTATTTTTAAGCTCTATCACCACATAACATTTTAGATCAATATGGTAAAAAAGTAGATCTATATATCTATCAACTCCTGCAATTTCTAAGTGATACTGTTTTCCTACATAAGCAAAACCTTTGCCCAGTTCAAGCAAAAATTTTGTGATATTATCTATAAGTTTATTTTCAATATCTTTCTCTACATAAGGATCTTTTATCGTTTGTATAGCAAGATCCGAAAGAGGCTGTGGCAAAGTATTTTCAAAGTTATTGACTCCACTACTATCTCTTTGGTAAAGATTTGATTTTAAATTTATCGCCAAAGTGTCACGACTCCAATTATGTTTAATTGTTTGCTTTATATAATAAATTGCTTCATCTATGAAGTCCACTTTATTTAATATTTCTACATGGTGCCGCCAAGGTATTGAAAATAGTACATCTTCCATTAGTCCACCACAGAGTTGGACTATTTGTTGTTCCTTATTTTCAATTAGTCCACCATCTCGGTGAACTAAATAAGGGGAGTAAAACTCATAAAACTTTTTCATACTAAAAAGATTAGTTCTTGAAAACCCTTTAAGATCAGGAAACTCTTTTTTAATATCTTTTGCCATAGATTCTATAAACTTACTTCCCCATTTTGAATCTTTTTGTTTTAGGCTTATCATACCACCAAGTTCAAAATAAAAATGAAGCAGCTTACTATTAACAGTAACTGCTAATTTTACTTGCGTTTGTTTGATTTTTGTGGCAACTTCAAGAATAAAATTTTTATATTCATTTTGATTCAATATACTATCCATGATTACTTATTACCTTTAGCCCTATTATGAGTTTTGCATAACATTTGACAATTTTTAGAGTCTGTTACACCACCTTTACTCCAAGCTGTGACATGATCTGCATCCATCTCTTTTAAAGTCCATATTTTAGACTTATTTGCATCATGACCAATAGCACAAAGTGGACAGTTTGATTCACCTTTAGTTTTAGCTTTATCTGTTTGTTTTTTATAGATTGATTTTTTTGTTGCTTCATCAAATACTCTTACATCTAGTAGTTTTGTATCAATCATCCCGCCAAGGATATACTCAAATACACCTTTTCTATTTTTTACATATGGGTCACCATAGAGCTTTTGAACTTCACTTGATACAGTAGCAGGGCTATATGCTTTTTTGTGATACTCTTCATATAGTCTTCCCCACTCTAATCCACACATCTCTTTTTCTACATCTGTAAAAACAGTTGAAACCCAGTCGATCACACTGTTAAAATAGTTTTTTAGTTCAGTGATATTATCATCATTTCGATGACGGCTCATATACTCACCGATATTACCTTTACTTACCCACTCTAAAGCTCTCTCTAAAAACTCCTGTCTATTTGCACTACCTCTTATATAGGCGCTCCATTTTTGGATATTAGCATTTTGGGAGTTGCTAAACTCCTCCTTACAAAGTGTGACAAAAGTTCCTGAATATACAGCATTTAAAAGCTCTTGATTATTGAGTGGTATTCCTGCAATATTGATAGTCTTAAACCACTCTTTTATTTCACTCTCTTCACCCTCACACTCATAGATAAGCAATGAAGTTTCAAGAATCTTTTTTTGTTTATCAAGTGCTAGACCATCAAAATATTGCATATTGCTCTCATGGTTAATAGCAAATTTATTAGTAACATATCTTCCAATACTTGTGATTCTTTGCTGTCCATCTAGCACTTCTAAGTTATCATTACTTACTTTATTAAAGTAGATTAAACCTAAAGGATACCCTTTTAGTATAGATTCTATCACTGCAACATCTTTTTTTCCATCTGCATAGATATAGTTTCTTTGGTACTCTGGCTGAATAGTTAATGTTCCTGATAATCCAAATAGACCTTTGCCCTCTAGCTCATTATATATAAATCCATCGCAAAGTTTTTCTACGGTTATATCAGTTTTAAGTGTTGTTACCATTTTATATATTCCTATGTTTTATAAGTACTCTTGTGTAAACTTTTTCCAAAATACCATTACGAAATAGTACACCACTAGCATTTAGATCATATGTTCCTTTTTTACCAAACTTTTCCATATATGCCTGTTTACATTCATCTTTTGTATAAAGTTTAGTTTTTAAATCATATAAGTCTAAGTTTTCACACATACCGACAATTTCAAATTGTTCAGGTGAATATTTATTTAAAAAACTAATAGGTACTCCCATTACACCATCATAATCATTTGGAATTGCATCAGTATACGGTACTTCTATTGCATCGTAGTTTTGATATTGAGCATAAGGCTCTTTACCGTTACTTTTATCTTTCATGATTTTTTTATGATATTTAAGATTATCACACATTGACATTAGTTGTAAAGGTTGATGTCTTCTTCCATGATCAAGATTTGTATACCAACAGCAATTTCTGAATTTTACTAAACCAGTTTCAGGGTTATAAACACCTTCTGCATACTCTTTTTCAAAAGGTGTCGCAAAATAAGCATTACCTGCATGAAATCCATTGCCAAGCCAAACTTTATCTTCTTTTATGTACTGAAATAGCTCTTTTAAACCTATAAAATTCATATTTCCAATTACTACAAACTTTTTATTTGCTTCCATTATCCAAGGTAGAAATTCTTTAAACAATGAAAACGGCGGATTAGTGATAATAATATCCGCTTCATCTCTTAAAGCTTTTATCTCATCACTTTTAAAGTCACCATCACCCTCTAAATAGTGCCATTCAAGATCATCGATATCTATTTTTCCATCATTTGTAGTGTCATGATCTAGGATAAATATCTTTCCATTTTTTGTAGTTTTTATTTCATCATACTGTGGATTATTTGTTTCAAAAAGTGTAGGCTGATACATCGTTTCATAGTTTTTACTTTCAACTGCATAGCTTGTACTGATAAGTTTTTTTAACCCAAACCTTTCAAAGTTTTGAGCAAAAAATCTTGTAAAATTGCTCCACTCAGGATCATCACAAGGCAAAAGGATAGTTTTATCTTTAAAAACATTTTCATTGTACTCTAGATATGCCGACATCTCTTTTTGTATATCTTCCCATTGTGTATAAAATTCATCATTTTTTGCTCTTTTTGCATTGGTAAGATTGTCGTTTGCCATAATATTCCTATATTTGTATTGTAAGTCTAGATTATATCAAAAAATAAGTTTGATATAGAATGTGTTATTTAACGGATATCCCAAATAAAAAAATAGTACCAAATATTATAACAACTGTTAAAATTCCTGTTTCAATAAAAGAAAAAATACAAAACTCTAATTTTCTAGTAAATACTCTATATAATGCCAAAAGATAGATGATCAAAATAAAAAAAGTTAAATTTTCCATTACTATTCTTTTG
>CBETOJ010000201.1:0-3608 GCA_965537725.1 uncultured Campylobacterales bacterium
TCCTATTGGGTGGGATATAAAAAATTATATCTTATTTTCTCGTAACAGTACTTTAAAGTACTGTTGAGTTTTTTAGAATTTATATTTTAAACTAGCGTATGCATATCTTCCTGGTTCATTTAAAAGCATCACATCACTTGTAGTTCCATCTGTTAAAAGAATAAGGTCAGCATATGTGTTTGATACTGCGTAAGTTTCATCTAATAAGTTATCAATACCAACTGTAAGTTCAAAGTTCTTAGCAAACAGAGTTTGTGCTTTTACATTAACAATATTATATCCATCAAGTTTTTGCTCACCATTATCTGCATCATAATCGTTCCATGGAGCTACATTGATAAATTCAGCTGTTACAAATGTATCATCATCATGATCATATGTTAAGCCAAGAGTGAATTTTGAAGGAGTAATATCCGCTAGGTCTTTGTCTGTTTGTCCACTTAGTGGATCATCTTTTTGACCTTTTTTCCATGCATATCCAGCATCTAGAGTAAACTGATCATTGATATAATATGCAGCTGAAAGTTCAAGTCCATAGATAGTCGCATCTATATTTTCAAATCTATTTGCAGCCATTGTTTTTCTATAATAGATATAATCTTCTAGATCACTATAGAACATTTTCCATTTGATTTTTCCACTGCTATAGGCATACTCAGCACCAAAATCGATCTCTCTATTTTTTACTTCTTTAAGATTAGGTGTACCAGTGATCGTTCCATCAGAAGCTAAGTTATAAAGTTCTCTTGCATCTGGAACTCTGCTAGATTGTCCAAATCCTAAAAAGAATTTTGCATTGTCATTCACATGATAAGTTGTTAAGATATTTCCATTTAAATTGTTATAATCATTATCTTGTAATGATCCACCATTTGTGATCTTCGTAGAGTCATATCGGAGTCCAACTTCTAAAGTAAGATCTTTTGTAAGTTCATTTTTACATTGTAAAAATAGAGCATTATTTCTTGTATCAGTATCTTGGATACTATATCCAATCATAGGATTTGTATCTTTGTAGTATCTTCCATCCCAGTTTCTAGTACTTGTATCAAGTCCGATAGTAAATTCTCTCCCAAGAGCATCAAAACTATTCATAATTTTAGCACCAAAAGCATCTGTTGTAAGATGGTTTGTCATCTCTGCCATCATAGCATTATTATTTGTCATTCTATAGTTGATCGCCATTGGATGATCTACATCTGTTTTATAGGTTTTAATCTGGAATTTTTTAGAGAATTCTCCAAAATCTTTCCCCGTATATTTAAGAGTATAAAGGTTACTATCATCTTTAATTGCATCCATTTTTGAAGAAGGGTATAAAATATCATCACTTCTATTAAATGTTGCTCCTATTTCGATCTCATTGTTATCATTGATATTTGTAACAGCTTTTGCCATTAATGATTTTTTTTCATATGCTTCCATATCTTTATATTGTGGAGCATATTGTGTTCCTGCAACTGCTGTTCCTACTACAGCATTATAAGTTTGCTCTGCTAAAGTATTCCCATCTCCATCTTCATATTGGTCACTTGTTTCATGAGAATAAGTAAGGAGAGCTTGAACTGTATCATTTCCACCACTTACACTTACAACCCCTTTTTTATATCCATAGCTTCCAATCGTTGCACCAATCTCACCACTAAGCTCTTTTGTAGGTTTACTTGTATGGATCTTGATACCACCGCTCAGACTTCCAAACTCTGTCATATCAAATGGTCCCTCTTTGATCTCTACTGCTTCAACATTTGAAGTGATAACATGGGAGGTTGGAGGATCCATTCTATTTGGACACGCTCCATGGATCACAGCATCATCAATAGTTACTTTTATATTGTCTCTTTTTTGACCTCTTAAAACAATATCATTGGCAATACCACTTCTTCTGATTAGTGAAATACTTGGTGACTTTTTATCTAAAGCTTCTGCAAGGTCAGCATTTTTCACCTCTTTTGTACTAATACTCTCTACAACTTTTGTATTGATATCTTCAGCAATCTCAATAGTTCCTAGATCTTGAGCATTAAGAGCAATTGCAGTAGCTGCAATACTTGATAATATAATTTTTTTCTTCATATGGTTTGACTCCTTCATATGGTTTGACTCCTTCATATCGTTAAATTTCGAAAAAACGTTGAATAGTAACAAACATGTGTTAAGTAGCTGTTAATTATGAAAGCAGTTATTAATTAACAGCTACTTAACACTTCTAGTTTATAATTTGAAAAATAAAGAGGAGAACTTGATGGAGCCAACACTTAGTCAAATAGAAGATTATAATGGAAATGAATCAAAAGAGAAAAAAACTACAGTATATATTGTAGCTGGATTATTAATTGCTTTAGGTCTTGGATATACGATGGTAAAGATGAGCCTAGATTCAAAAATGCCTGAAGCTTTTATCCCATATACTTATGAGAGTACGAAGTAAGTTTATTTAAAGAGTAGGGAAGCTTAAAAGCTTGCCCACTCGTCATCATCTTTCACAGAAGTTTTTATTGGATTTAGTTTTGATGATGTTTGTGATGAAGAGATAGTTTTCTTTTCTTTTGGGAAAGGTTTTTTCATATCTAATGCTTTAGAAGGTGCATGATACTCTTTTCCCATCTCTTTTGCTTTTACACTCTCTTTTCCTATAAACTGTTTTGCATCTGCATCAGTTACAATCAGTTTTGAAATCTTATCAGTATTTAAAGCTACATCATGAGTTTGAGAAGCTATTGTAGCATTTTGTTGCGTTTGTTGATCAAGGTTATTTACAGCATCATTGATCTGCTCAATTCCTGTAAGCTGCTCTTTTGAAGCCATCTCAACATCTTTTATAAGCTCTATAGTTTTTGAGATACTTTCATTTAATGTTTCATATCCATTGATCATCTCATCTGCAATCTTTTTCCCACCATTTGATTTTGCTGTTGCATTTTCAACAAGATGTTTGATTTCACCCGCAGCTTCTGCTGATCTAGCAGCTAGATTTCTTACCTCTTGTGCAACTACAGCAAACCCTTTTCCTGCTTCTCCTGCAGTTGCAGCTTCAACGGCAGCATTGAGTGAGAGGATATTTGTCTGAAAAGCAATTTGATCAATAACTGAAATTGCTTCATTTATAGCATTAACTTCATTATCTATTTCTGTCATTGCTTTTGTAGTTTGAGTAGCTAATGATTCCCCTTTAGCTGTTGCATCAGTAACATTCGAAGCAAGTTTTGACATCTCTATAATATTGTGCGTATTATTTGAGATATTACTTGTGATCTCCTCAATAGCAGCAGCAGTTTCTTCTAAAGCAGCAGCAGCTTCATTTGAGTTTTTATTTAAAGTATCTACATTTTGTAATAATATAGTTGAACTTTGTCCTAAAGTAAGTCCATTTGCTTTATTCTCAACGAGCATTTCATTGATAATATTTGCTAAATTATTTAATCCCATAGTTACTTCACTGTTACATCCTTCAATTCTATGAGTAAAATCAAGCCCAGCATATTTTTCCAAAGCAGCACTTAAGTCATTAATATTTGTACAAACTTTAAGTTGAAGACTCATTAGCATATCATTAATCTAAAGAGGGTTTAATTCCCCGACCCTTGGGTCGTACTAAAGTTATGATA
>CBETOJ010000202.1:0-3607 GCA_965537725.1 uncultured Campylobacterales bacterium
TAAAGATAGAAGTTTAAAAAAGATCTATATACAGAGAAGTTCTCTGTATATAAAATAGTATTATTTAAAAGCTGGGAATGGTCCAACTACACCGATCCAAGATTCTATATCTGCTGGAGAGTCTTTTTTCTCTTTATCAGATTCACCAAATGGGTGTTGAATAACAGTTGTCATATATGCATTTCCTGCAATATTTGGATACCAAAATGGAGAAGTTGTTTCAGATCCATATGGAGTTGTTAAGATTCTAGTGATATCTTTTGTTACAACATTATATGCCCAAACATAATCGATTTGATGTGCACCAGTATCTTCCCCAATGATTAAGATATCAGAGTTATCAATAAAACTTAAGTTATCTGGTTCTGCAATTTTATCAATTGCACATTTGTTTCCATCAAACTCGCTCCCTTTAGGATACTTTTTCATCTCACCCATAACTTCACCAGACATAGAAGTGATTACAGACATAGATGGGATATGGTTTCCTTTATCATCAGTTGCTTCACCAACTGGTAATTTATATACACCACCACAGCTATTTAAAGGAAGTTTGATATCATTGTTTCCACCAATATCATATTTATCGTTCTTTTTCCCTTTTTTCGCAAAATCTTCCATACCATATTGGATTCTTGACATTGCAAGGTATACATTTCCTCGTCTTGGATCAAAAGTGATTCCCTCTTTTTTTCTAAACTCAGTCGTTGCACCTTTCATTGCTGCATATCTTCTAGATTCTAATCTACTTGCAGTGATCGCTCGACCAGGTTTCACTTTTAAACACTCATGTCCTGCAGTTGTATTGATTGAAGTAAATCCACTTGGACAGTTTGCTCCATTTGGTTTTGCTGATTCAAAAATATCATCAAAGGTTAGTTTTTTGCTTATTGCAGCTTTGATTGTATCATTTTTTGCATTTCCAAGGTTGATCCAAGATACATCAAATACTCCACCATTTTTTTCATCTTTTTGAGTAAGTTTAGCTGCGTATAAAGTACCTTTGCTTAAATCTTTTGGCTCATCAGCAATAAACATAAATAAAGCTCCATTTGTACCATCATCACTTAAATAAACTGTTTTTTGATCTGGCATAACATAAGCAAGTTCATGTGCAAATCTACCCATAGAGTAGTGTTTTACATATTCAGTTTCACCAGATTTGTTTTTGATAGTAACTTCAGGAGTCCATCCCCAGTAGTATGGATTTAAAGCAGCTTTTCCATCTTTAAAGTAAAGATCAAAGTTTTGATAATACTCATCTTTTTCAGCTTTTTTAGCATTTGGCTCATACTCTTCAGAACCTAAATGTGATCCCCATGGAGTTTTCATACCAGCACAGTGTACCCATCCACCTTGATACTCAGCTTGAGAGATATGACTTGTAGCCACTGCTTTAAGCCCACCATTTTCAGTTTTTTCTAATCTTGAAATGTACATAGCTCCAGGCCCACACTCAAATTGAGTGATAGCAAAAAGCTCACCATCTTTTTCATGAAGTGTTGTATGATCAGGTCCTGATCCATCTTTACTTGTTTTGCAAACAAATGGGCTCCCATCTTTATGATTGATTGGTTGAGCCATCTCATTTTTTACTTGACCAAAGATCTCCATAGTTTTTCCGTCAAGACTTGGAAGTTTTTGTCCAGTTCTTGCAAGTGTATGCCAACCGATTTTGTGTACAGTTCCATTGATAACAACCTCTTCACTTGCTATGATCTTTTTCTTTTGAGCATCAGTTACAGGAGCTGCAACTGGCTTAAAGTAGATATCATTGTGTCCCATTTTATTTACTTGTGCCATCTCAGGCTGTGAACATGCAGTAAATGTCATACCAATTACTGATGTTGCTACTAAACTTTTTAGAATAGTTTTTTTATTCATAATTTTCCTTTTATGATTTTTTTGCGTTGGAATGATAATAATTTTCGATTACAAGTTAGTTACAAGAGTCAGTATCACGAATCGAAGATCCTAGTGGTAAAAACGATTTTTTTGCTTCTTTTTTTAATTTTCCAAGGACAAGATCAAGATCTTTTGGAGTCTTTTGTGAAACAATCTCTACGATGGCACTACATACTCCAAGAAGATTAAATTTACGCTTTATTCCAAATCTATCAGCTGTTTCGATATAGCCATTTTTTTTGTCTTTTTCATTGTAAAGGTTTCGGACTTGATCTCTAAATTTGTGTTGTACCATATCAGTTAATTCATATACCTCTTGATACTCTTTTCCTCTAAAGCCCATAAAAAAGTCATCTCCACCAATATGCGCGGTAAAAGTATCATTTGGCAAAATCGTTTTTAAAATATCCGCAAAGATCATAATAGCACGATCCCCTTGTCTAAAGCCATAAGCATCATTAAATGGTTTGAAATCATTAAAATCAAAATACACGATATGATAGGTTTTATCATTTTTACACTCTAAAGCTTCATTGATAAAGATATCAATTTGATGATTTCCTGGAAGCTTTGTAAGTGGATTTTGATCTTTAGCTATTTCTAAGTTTCTATTATATGAGATTGATAAAAGATTATTAACATCGATAAACCCATGATATTTTCCATTTTTAGTGATAAAGATACCAAAAGAGCTTTCTCTGTCTATATTATAGATTTGTAGTATTTTATCGACACCCCATGTAATTTCTGAAGAGATGGCATTTTTTATAAACTGTTTGATTCTAGAATGAGAATTGCTTTGGTCATTTTTAGCTAAGGATATTCCATATTGTGAATAGGAAAGTTTTTTAATATCTTTTTCGTAGATCACCCCTTTGAGTTGATCAAGGTCATCAATAATTGGTGCAAAGATATTCTCAGGGTTTGATTGAAAATAGATAAAAAGATCATGTAAAGAGGTATGGATACTAATAGGTTCAATATACTCTATTTTTGATTTATCGATCATATTTGAAGTATAGTTTCTTTGATCATTTTTATATAGATCACTGATCACATTATATTTTGCTTTGATCTTCTCCATATCAAGTTTTGGTTTTTGAATCAAAAACCCTTGGATAAAGTCTATACCAATATCTTTACAAGTAAGATATTCTTCCTCTTCCTCTAAGCCATTGGCGATCACTTTGAGACCCATAAGATGAGCCATATTGATTATATTGCTACAAAAAAGTCTTTTCTTAGCATCTGTATGGATATCACTTACAAAAAAACGATCTATTTTTATATAATCATTTTGTGCATAGTATAAAATTTGTAGACCAGCAATCCCTGTCCCAAAGTTATCAACTGATACATCAAAGCCATCTTTGGTATATCTATTAATAAGGTTTTGTACAGAACTAGAATCATGGATTGTAGCTTTTTCGCTGATCTCTAGACATAGAGTACTTTTAGGTAGTTTGAGTTTTTCAAGAAGATCACTTGTATTTCCACTTGTAAAATCAGGCATATAGATCAAACGATTATCGATATTATAAAATAGTTTGATGTTTTCCACATCTATAGTTTTAAATTTTTTGATCGCTTTGATACGAAGTTCTAGGTCTAGGTGATATAATACTCCATCATGGTATGCTTCATCAAAAATATTATATATGGAATTAAATCCTGCTTCTTTATGGTTTCTTAAAAGTGCTTC
>CBETOJ010000203.1:0-3598 GCA_965537725.1 uncultured Campylobacterales bacterium
TTTGGTAGGAAGAAAGATGATAGAAAAAATTGAAAATAGTCAACTACCTGTAAAAGAAATTATTCCTATTGCAAGTTTAAAGTCTTATGGTAAAAAAATCACATTCAAAGGAAAAGATTTTTTTGTAAAACACACAAAAAAGATCGATGGTTTTATTAAAGTTATTTATAAATATCTTTTAAGAAAACATTTTGGCTCATATATGCCAATGAGTACCAATATTCCACTGACTATTATAGCACTTGGAAGTTATGGAAGAGAACAATTATGTATCTACAGTGATATCGATATTATGCTTTTATATGAACAAACGAGTGGCTACAACCTAAAGCCTATTATGGAAGAGTTTATGACCCTTTCTTGGGATAGTGGCTTAAAACTAGGAAGTCGTGCCCATGAAATACAAGAGGTTCTTGAAGCAGTTCAAGAAGATGTTACGATAAAAACCTCTTTTTTAGAATCACGTATGATCTATGGATCACGACATTTATGGTTTAAATACCAAAACTCTCTTGTAAAAATAAGAAATTATAAACAAAAAGAGTTTGTGCTAGAAAAGCTTCAAGAACATGAAACAAGACTTACAAAAAATCCTTTAGATATGCAGCCAAATATAAAAGATGGCTATGGAGGGATGAGAGAATCAAATATGTTATTTTGGATACTCAATATAACTTATGGAGTTTCTAGTACTAGGCAGATGAGTGATAGGCTTTTTTGCGAAGAGGAATATAAAAAGTATCGAATAGCACTAGAATATGTTTTTCAAGTACGAAATGCATTACATCTTTGTGCTAAAAAGAAACTAGATATAGTCACTTTTGATATTTTACCTGAGATTAGTGATAAGCTTGGATTTAAAGATACTGTTCGGATTCCAAAAGAGCGTCAATGTATGGAAAAACTTTTTAAATCACTCCATACGATTCATGGATTTACCCATCTTATTACAAAAAAAGTGATTAGAAGGTATCTTTTTGCTCCTGAGAAACTTTCACAAATCTATCAACATAGGATAAAAAAAGATCTCTACTTATGTAATGATACTTTATATGCCTCTTTTCATAGAAAAGGGGTGAGTTTAAATCTCTTTTTAAAAGAGTTAATTGAGCTTCCAAACTATATCAAAAGTTTTGATGTGTCATATGTTTTATTTGCCTATAAAACTATTATGCCAAATAAACTAGGGGTTACTACAAAAGCATTGATTAAAAACCTTTTACAGCAAAAAAACCTTTATCCTGTGATAGAGCTTTTATATAAAAGTGGGTTATTGGTTGAGATCATCCCAATTTTTGGAAAAATAGTAAATCAGCCTCAATTTGATGGATACCATAAACATCCAGTTGATGCTCATAGTATAAGAACTTTATACCATATTCAAAATATACAGGACCCATTTGTAGCAAAAATGTATGAGAAACAAAATGATCGACAAAAGTTTATGATCAATCTAGTGGCTTTATTTCACGATGTTGGAAAAGGAAGAGGGAAAGATCATCATATAGTTGGACAACATCTATTTAAAAGATTCGCAAAATCTTTAGAGCTTAATGAGATCGAAACAAATAAAATATCTATACTGATTAGATACCATAATATGATGACAAAAGTTGCAACTACTGAAGATATATACTCTCAAAATGTTATTTTAGCATTTACTGGTATTATAACTTCTAAAGAGCTTTTAGAGATGCTTTTTATCATTACCTATGCAGATATTAACTCAGTAGATTCAAAACTTTATAAAAGTTCAACATCTACATTATTAAAAGAGCTTTATTTACAAACTATTCCAGCATATGATAATGAAGAGCTTTTAAAAGTAAGTACGAGAAGAGTAAATAAAGAGAATGCTATTAAAAATAATAAGCTTTTTCAAACTCTTCCCTTTACTAAACAAAAAAGAATATTAAAAGTGCAATCAAATCAGATGTTCTTAAAGTATAAGGCAGAAGATATCATCAAAATAGCATTAAAAGCAATGGAAGTGAAAAATTATTATTTTGATATTAGTAATAAAGGGCATTTAAAGATCAAAATCATTCGAGAAGTTCCACTGAACCTTGGATATCTTTTAGGAAAGCTTCACTTTTTAAATATCTCTTCAATGGGAATCTATCAACTTTCTGATCATAAAAAATTCTTTGAAATCACTTTTGATGAAAACTTAGATCAAGAGGAGATCTCTTTTATTACTGAAATTGTAGAGGAATCTTTTGATATGCAACGAGATATTAAACTAAAAAAACCTATTATCAATAAAAATGATATTGGAGTTGATTGTGAGCATACAGAAGAGTTGGCAAAACTAAATATTGTAGTAAAAGATCAAAAGGGTCTATTTAGTTATATCGCAAAAATATTTGATGAGTTTGGGATAGAGATACATAGTGCAAAGATCCAGTCAAATAAAGGGAAAGTAAATGATATGCTTCTTATTTCTAAAAATGGTAATTTTTGCACCAATAAAGAGAAGATTATAGAAGCTTTAACCTAATGTAATAAGGTAAACATATGGAAGATATAAGTGGATTTTTTTTAACACTTTTTTTAATTTTGATCGTTGCAAGATTTTTAGGGGAGCTTTTTGCTAGAGAAATAAATATGAATAACTATCTTTTACAAAAACTTGAAAACATCATTCGACGTATTTTTAACTCTATGGAATGTTTAGAGAATGCTGATATCAAAGTAAGCTATTTAGGTGAAAAAACCTTTGATAAAGAGGTGATTGATCAAAGATGTTTTCAGTTTAACAAAAGTAATTCAGACTTTTTATTTTTTGAACTTCTTATTTTAGAACATGATGCAAAGCTTCATACCATAGCTTTAGAGCAATTTATGCAACAGATCATGTTTAAATATAATGTAGAAAATATAGCCTGTTATTTACACGATGGAAAAGAGACAGATAAAGACCATCAACAAAATCTTATAAAAAAGAATATCTTTGAAATAGTTTGTTCCAATGAGGAAGAATCACATACTGTTTTTGTAAATATTGACCCAGAGGAGTTTTTTAGTTAGATTTTTTATTGTTCTTTTGACTTTCAATACTAAAGCGTATCAGATCTTCAGTGGTAACAATATGAGCTGGAAGTCTTTGTAAACACTCTAAAAATACCATACTTGTGCAGTATGCATCACTATATGCTCTATGGTGTTCCCCTTCATCAATCTCAAGATGTTCTTTTAGGTATTTTAATCCATATCTTTCTATATCTATTAGTTTTTGTGAGAGATTTATAGTACATAGTTTTCTATTAAAAAGCTCCCCTAGATCATATTTTTTCATACTATCACTGATAAATTTATAATCAAAGTTAATATCGTGAGCTACAAACACGTCATCTTCTAGAAATATTTTAAACTCTTCTAGTACAGTTTGAATACTTGGTGAATCATGAGTCATCTCAGGAGTGATTCCTGTGAGTTCTTGGATATTTTTAGGGATATCATAGGTATTTACCAAAGATTCATATTTTTCTACAATTTGACCATTTCGAAGTTTTAAAGCCCCTATTTCGATCATTTGACTTTTTTTAGGGTTTCCTCCACTTGTTTCAATATCAACAACACAAAAGGTTTGGTCTTC
>CBETOJ010000204.1:0-3564 GCA_965537725.1 uncultured Campylobacterales bacterium
TTCAAATATTTTATCAAAGTTGAACTTAAAACAATTCTTAAAAAATATATTTATTTATATATTGCTTTTAGATATTCCATTTTAGAGTTCATATTAAGCAATACCATATCAGCTAAAATAAGACTTAACATCGACTCACACACTACACTTCCACGAATCGCAACACATGGATCATGTCTTCCTTTAAGATGATAAGTAGTATCTTGGTTTTGCTCATTGACTGTTTGTTGCTCATGAAAAATCGATGGTGTTGGTTTAAAATATACTTTCACTAAGATATCATCACCATTACTAATACCTCCAAGTATCCCTCCACTATGATTTGATAAAAACCCACTTGAACTTATTTGATCATTATTCAAACTTCCTTTAGATCTTGAAGTTTCACATCCATCTCCTATCTCAACACCTTTTACAGCATTTAATCCAAGCATAGCACTTCCTATCTCTCCATCAAGCTTATGATACATAGGCTCTCCTAGTCCAATAGGAACTCCACTTGCTTTTATCAAGGCTACTCCACCAATAGAATCATGCTCTTTTAAAGCCTCTTCAACAGCTTTTTTTTGCTTCTCTTCTACTGTTTTATCTAAAGCAAAAATCTCACTAGTTTTTGCCACTTCGAAGTTATAAACTTCACCTTTGATCCCACCTACTTCGCAAATACCACTCTCAACTTTTATTCCTAGTTGCTTGATCATAAGTTTTGCAATGGCTCCAGCTGCTACTCTAGCACTTGTTTCTCTTGCACTGCTTCTTCCACCACCTCGATAATCTCTTAAGCCATATTTATGAAAATAAGTAAAATCAGCATGCCCTGGTCTAAAAAGATCTTTTACATTAGAATAATCCCTGCTTTTTTGATTTTCATTATACAGGATCATTCCTATTGGAGTTCCTGTAGTTTTCCCCTCAAATACTCCACTTAAGATCTCTATCTTATCACTCTCTTTTCTTTGAGTCTCAAATTTTGTTTTTCCAGGTTTTCTTCTATCCATCTCACATTGGATAAACTCTTCATCTATTTCAAGTCCAGCTGGCACACCATCTACTATACAACCTAGTGCTGTACCATGAGATTCTCCAAAAGTTGTAAATCGAAACCGTTCTCCAAATGTATTCACGAACTTTTTCCTCTTAATTGATTTAGTACGATTTTTGCTGCTGCTTGTTGAGCTAACTTTTTACTTTTCCCTTTAGCTGTAGCATAATGTTTATCATTGATCCAAAGACTAAGCTCAAACTCTTTTTCATGATCAGGTCCAACAGCAGATTCAAGTCTATATACAGGAATCGCTCCAAATTTTGCTTGAGTTACTTCTTGTAAGGCTGTTTTATAGTCACTAAAAAGCTCATCAAGATCAATCTTGTCATAATTCTCTTCTAAAAGTTTTAAAATAAGTGGTTTTAATATTCCAAGTCCTGATTCAATGTAAATTGCACCCATAATAGCTTCAAAAGCATCACTTAAAATAGAAGCTTTTTTTCTTCCATGATTTCGCTCTTCAGCTTCACTCAGATAGATATAATCTCCAAGATTTATTGCCTTTGCTAACTTAGTAAACCCTTTTTCATTGACTAAACTAGCTCTTATTTTGGATAACTCTCCCTCATTTGATTCTGGAAATTTATTAAATAAAAACTCACCAACAATTAGATTTAATACAGCATCTCCTAAAAACTCTAATCGTTCATTATTGAACACTTTTTTATAACTTTTGTGTGTGAGAGCCTCGATTATCAGATCTTTATTTTCAAACTGATAACCCAAGCACTTCTCAAGTTCTTGATAACTTTTATGCACTTTTTATCCTTAAAAATTTATTTAAAATTAATTGATTATAACTAAAAGATCATAAAAAAACTCCCCTTGGGAAAACCAAGAGGAGTTTTAAACCTGATAAAATATCAAGAAGTAAGTTTGTAAACTATCTAAAACCTAAACAGCTTCAGAACCAGTTTCACCAGTTCTGATTCTAACTACATCATCAACTGGCATAACAAAGATTTTTCCATCTCCGATTTTTCCAGTCTTAGCTGATTCAGAGATTAGTTTTACTACATTCTCTACCTCTTCATCATTTACTATTAGTTCTATTTTTGTTTTTGCAAGAAAGTCAACGATATATTCAGCACCTCTATAAAGTTCAGAGTGTCCTTGTTGTCTTCCGTATCCTTTTACATCTGTTACTGTCATACCTGTTATTCCAGCTTCAGTAAGGGCATCTTTTACATCTTCTAATTTAAAAGGTTTAATGATTGCTTCTATTTTTTTCATGTTCTACTCCCTACGCTTTTTTGAATTCTGGGTATGCTTCTAATCCAGTTTCATGGATATCAAGACCATTAATCTCAGTCTCTTCATCTACTCTAAGACCCATTACGATATCAAGGATCTTCCAGATAATGAAAGAGAAGATAAACACAAATGCACCGATTACAATCACACCTTTAAGTTGTGCCATAAAAGTAGCTGATTCTGTAAATAGACCAACTGCTAATGTTCCCCAGATACCTGCTACTAAGTGAACAGATAATGCTCCAACTGGATCATCAACTCTCAATTTATCAAACATTGGAACAGCAAACACTACAAGTAATCCACCAACGATACCTACACCAAATGCATAGATCATACCAGCATCAGGAGCAGCTGTTACAGAAACAAGTCCTGCTAATGCACCATTAAGAACCATTGTAAGGTCAACTTTTTTATAAAGGATTTGAGTTAAGATCGCTGCCATTACTGCTCCAGCTGCTGCTGCCATATTAGTATTAGCTACAACCATTGCAATTGCAGTGATATCATCTTTAGAACCTAATGCTAATTGAGAACCACCATTAAATCCGAACCATCCCATCCAAAGGATGAATGTACCTAAAGTTGCTAATGCTAAGTTAGATCCTGGAATTGGTTTAACTTTACCATCAGCTGTATATTTCCCTTTTCTAGCACCAATGATTAATACACCTGCTAATGCAGCCCATCCACCAACAGAGTGAACAATAGTAGATCCAGCAAAGTCAGAGAATCCAGCAAGTAAACCACCTAATTCAGATCCACCCCATGTCCAGTGACCTTGGATTGGGTAAATAATACCTGAAAGTACAACAACAAAGATAAGAAATGGCCATAGTTTCATTCTTTCAGCTACTGATCCAGAGATAACAGATGCTGCTGTTGCTACGAACATTACTTGGAAGAAAAAGTCTGCTGCTACTGGGTAAGCTGAATCAGCTGCGTTAGCCATATCCGTCATAGACATGCTTCCCATAAATGCTCCACCTTCTCCATACATTAGGTTATACCCAATAAAGTAGTACATAATACAACTAATTGAGAATAATGCAATATTTTTTGTTAATACTGTTGCGTTATTCTTACTTCTTGTTAGACCTGCCTCTAACATAGCAAATCCTGCTGCCATCCACATTACTAAGATTCCTGAAATGACAAACAAGAATCCATCTAAGATAAACTTTAAGTCTGTAAAGTTCTCCATTTAACTCTCCTACTAATAAATTTTGTATAATTACAAGTAAAGAGATAAGTAAGATGATCAC
>CBETOJ010000205.1:0-3551 GCA_965537725.1 uncultured Campylobacterales bacterium
ACGGCAAGTTTAGTAAAAGAAGCATTAAAAAAACTACAGAAATAAAAGAAAAATTTTAAAATTGAAGAGTAAAAGATAATAATGGCAAAAAAAAGAGTAGCAATTATATTTGGTGCACAAAGTTATGAGCATGAGATTAGTATCGTAAGTGCGATCGCGATGAAAAAGGTATTGGATCAAAACTTAGTATATATTTTTATCGATAAGGATAGAGAGTTTTATGAGATACCTACAGATATAATTAAATCGAAAATATTTAGCAGTGGTGAGTATAAAAAACATGATCAACTTTTTTTACAAAAAGGGGGCTTTTTCAAAAAAGGACTTTTTGGCTTAAAAAAAGTTGAGTGTGATGTGGTTTTAAATTTGGTTCATGGTGGAGATGGAGAGGATGGAGTTTTAGCTTCTTTATTTAAATTTTTTGAAATCCCTTTTATTGGTCCTAGAGTTGAAGCTAGTGCAGTAAGTTTTAGTAAATATTTTACCAAAATGTATGCAAAAGAGTGTGGGGTAAAAACGATCGATTATCAGTACTTTACAAAAGATGATGGGGTTATAATCGAGAAGTTTCCAGTGATCATCAAACCAACAAGACTAGGAAGCAGTATAGGGATCTCAATCGTAAGAGATAAAGAAGACCTTCCATATGCTTTGGATATTGCTTTTGAGTTTGATGATTCTATTATTGTAGAGCCTTTTGTAGAGGGGATAAAAGAGTTTAATTTAGCAGGAACAAAGATTCAAGAACAATTTGTTTTTTCTATGGTTGAAGAGCCTAGTAAAGGGGAGATCTTGGACTTTGAAAAAAAATATCTTGATTTTAATAGAACAGCTAGAGTCAATGAAGCTGAGATATCCGAAGAACTTAAAATAAAATTACAAGAGAATTTTTCTAAAATATATAATACTCTTTTTGAAGGCTCTTTAATACGATGTGATTTTTTTGTTTTAGAAGATCAAGTTTTTATCAATGAGATCAATCCAATTCCTGGTAGTATGTCTAATTATCTCTTTGATGATTTTGAAACAATACTGATGAATTTATCAAAAAATTTACCAAAGGTTAATAATATTTTGATAAATTATGAATATGTTAATACGATTCAACAAGCAAAAGGGAAAGCTTAAATATGGAAACTCTCAGTTTAGAGCTTCAAGATCTGAAGCAGGTTTATAATTATATAAGTGAATCAGTAGTTATTATCGATAGTAAAACACATAGTATTGTTTTGATGAATCAAACAGCACTCAAAAGGTTTAAAACAACAGAAGAAGAGATCCTGTTTAAAAAAATCACAGAACTTATCCCTTTAGATTATCAAGAACAGATCTTTGAAACTTTATCAAATGAGGATGATTCATATTTAGATGTGTATCTAAAAGATGCAAAAAGTGATATATTTGCCGCATATGTAAGTGGTCAAATTCTTCCATTAAAAGATGAAATTTATGGGATCTTAACTATTGTTGATGTAACTGATTTAAAAGAACAAGAGAAAGAAAGAGTTAAAAAGCTAAAAAGTCATATTATTACCCAAGCAACAAACCATGCACAAAAAGCAAGTGAGATGAAAGGGCAAAATACCTTAGAACTTATTGCTATGCAAGAAGAACTTGATCAAACTCGTCACGAGATGTTTAAACTAGAGCGAAAAATTACTCTTTTTGAGAGAGAAAACCATGTATTAAATGCCCAATGTGAGAAGATACAAGAGGAGTCTTTTAGTTTTGAGCAGGTTTTAGATAGAGAGATTGCTCTGTATAAAAGATATGATAGAAAATTCTCTTTAGCTATTGTTGCTATTGACGATTATAAAACATTTTCTGAACAAGTAAATAGTGAAGCAAAAAAAGATTTAATTTTAAGAGCTTTTAAAAAACACTTTAAAAGTACTATAAGAACAACAGATGTTATATACTATGAAAATAGTGGACTTTTTTATCTGATTTTACCAAATTCTAATGATGTAAATATCACTGATCTAGTCAATAGACTACTTCATGCTAAAAGGATAGATACCAAGATCATTGTACGGTTTAATTGTGGAATAGCTCATATTTATGAACACGATACAAGAGAACACCTTATCTATAGAGCAAAGAAAAGTTTAGAGGAAAATATTAAAGAAAACAACTATGTTAGAAGTCAGTAAAAAGATTACAAGATTAGTTGGACAAACTAATGCAAAATACAATCTTATAAAAGAGGGTGATAGGGTTTTAGTAGGATTTAGTGGAGGAAAAGATTCTTTAACACTTATCCATACATTAAAAAGGATGCAAAGACATGCCCCTTTTCATTTTGATTTTAAAGCGGTTACTATCACTTATGGGATGGAATGTGAAAATGTCGACTTTTTAAGTGATCATTGCACGGAGCATGAGATCGAACATGAAATTGTAGATACCAATATATTTGATATCTCTGTTGAGAAGGTAAGAAAAAATAGCTCTTTGTGTAGTTTGATCTCTCGAATGAGAAGAGGGTATCTTTATACCCATGCACTTGAAAATGGTTTTAACAAATTAGCTCTAGGACATCATTTAGATGATTCGATGGAGAGTTTTTTTATGAACTTTTTTTATAATGGTGCCATGAGAGCTATGCCTCCAATTTATAAAGCAGAAAATGATCTTTTAGTGATTAGACCTTTGGTCTTTTGTAGAGAGAGACAGTTGCGTGCCTTTGCACAGGATCATGAGTTGGCAGTTATTGGTGATGAGGGGTGTCCTGGTATGAGGCTTGATGAGGAGCAAAGAAAGCATATGAAAATGCCCCATGCAAGAGCTAATACAAAAAAGCTTTTAGAAGATTTGGAAAAAGAGAATCCAAAGATCTTTATAACAATGAAAGCAGCTTTTGAAAATATCCATACGGAGACTTTTTTTCTTAAAAATGAGGATCTAGACTAGCTTTTTACTAGATCTTCTTCTGGAACTCCAAAGAGATATCCTTGGAAATAATCAAAACCTATCTCTTCAACAGTTAAGTGGATTTCAGATGATGATACAAATTCAGCAATGGTTTTATATCCCATCTTTTTTGAAAAATCTAAAATGGTGATAATGATATCTTTAATTAAACTTCCATCAATTTTGAGGTAATCTACATTTAATTTTATAAGGTATTCAAAGTTACTATATCCTGTACCAAAATCATCAATGGCGATTTTACATCCAAACGATTTGATACGTTTAATTGAATCTTTGTACTTGATCAAATTGTTCTATATGCTCACTCTCTACAATCTCTAATACAAGACGTTCAACTACAACATATTTCTCTAGCATAGCCTCTAAATATTCACATAGATCCTCATTTAAAATATCCTCAATAGTTAAATTGATAGAGAATTCACTTATTTCATTTTTTTTACCAAATTCTAAAGGTACTGCACCCTTTTTAATGTCACTATTTTCTTCTTTAGTGTTTCTCTGTTTTGGAACATCAACAAACGAGGCATCTACCATACTTCCCTCTTTGGCTATAATCCCCTTATCCATCAGTAACATGGTAAACAGTTCAAATAATTGTTCAGATAGATTTTTAT
>CBETOJ010000206.1:0-3533 GCA_965537725.1 uncultured Campylobacterales bacterium
AATTTACTTTATATAAAGGATAGAGTAAAATAACAAGGTAAATATATGCTAAATACCCAAGATATTCTTTAGAGTAAAGAGAAACAATATGCCCTACTTTACCAACACTATTAATATCTGATACAAAAATAGAATAGGAGAAAAATATTAAAATAAACGCCAATATAATAGAGGCAATTTTCGTAGCTATGGGTTATCCTTTTTTTAAGAGTCTTTGAATTTTTGCTTGAAGCTTTAACCAAGCTTTTTGTTCCATTAAAGGAAAACCTCCCCAATGTTTTTTAGGCTCAGTTATTGACTTAGTTACACCACCACGTGCGTGAATAGTAGTAAATGGAGCAATACTAATATGTCCAACTGCTGCACTTTGTCCAGCCATAACAACATATTCTCCTAAAGTGGTTGACCCACTTATTCCAACTTGTGTTACAAGAATACTTCCACGACCAATTACGCAGTTATGTGCTATATGAACAAGATTATCGATTCGTACCATATCTTCAATGATAGTACTTTTAAAAGCAGCTCTATCTATAGTACAGCTTGCTCCTATCTCTACATGGTTTCCTATTTTTACATTTCCATTTTGATAGATCTTGATATAAGTTCCTGTTTTAGTATCAGTTGCAAATCCAAACCCATCACTTCCTATAACAGTACCTGAATGAATTATTGTATTGTTTCCAATTTCACAATCTCTATAGATAGTTACATTAGGGTAGATAATAGTGTTATCTCCAATACTTACATAATCACCGATAAAACTTCCAGACATTATAGTACAGTTTTTTCCAATAGTAGAGTTTTTTCCAAGAAAAACATTCTCTTGGATCGTTGTATTATCACCTACCATCGCATTTTTACCATTTTTTTCTACAATAGAAGGGGCAAAAAGTTTTGAAGCGTATGCTAAAGTAATATAAGGCTCATCACATTCTAATGCAACACAGTTCTTAGGAACATGTTTTATATCTACTTTTTTTACAAAAACTGCTCCAGCATTGGTTGTTTCTAATTCTGATAGATACTTACTATTTTCTAAAAAAGATATCTCATTAGTAGAAGCATCTTTTAAAGTATTAAGACCTGTTATGATCTTATCTTCACTATGAGATAGCTCTAAGTTCAGTTTTTGGCAGATATCTTGAAGTTTCAAGGTTTATCTCTCTATAGCAACTACACCACTTCTTACAATTTCAAGCGGTTTATACTTTTGTATTATATGTATAAAGTTCTCTATCCTTTTAGGCTCATCCGTTGCCGAAACAACAACTGCTTCATGGGTAACATTCTGAATAGCTCCATTATATGCTTTTGCAATTACATCAATATCACTGAGGTTTTGATCAATAGGTATTTTAATCAGTACAGTATCTTTTTCAATCGCATCTTTATGCTCAATAACCTTTAGTACAGGAACTAGTTTATTAAGTTGTTTTACAATTTGATCGATTACTCTTGCTCGCCCATTTGTAATAATAGTAATTCTTGAATATACAGACTCAGGGATTGGAGCTACTGTTAAACTATCGATATTATATCCACGAGCTGAGAATAGATCTACTATTCTACTTAAAACAGACTCCCTATTTACAACGATTACTGATAATACTTCTCTTTTCTCTTCACTATCATAAAAGTCTTTAAAGTTGTTCATTACTTATCCCCTTTATCTTCTAAAAGAAGCATATCATCTAAGGCATGTCCATTTGGAACCATAGGTAAAACCTCTTCTCTTCTATCAATAATAACTTCGATCATCGCTACTTTATTTGAATCTACTGCATCTTGCAGGGCTTTATCAAACTCTTCTTTTGTATGAACTCTATATCCAACTCCACCCATAGACTCTGCAAGCATTGTAAAATCTGCTTGGATCTCTAGGTTTGTCTCGGAGAGTCTATCTTCATAAAATCTAGTTTGCCATTGTCTTACCATCCCAAGATAATTATTGTTTAAAACAATATTGATATGTGGTAAATTATATTGTGTACACGTAATGATCTCTTGGATATTCATCATAATAGATCCATCACCTGTAAAGTTTACTGAGACTTTATCTGGATTTGCTCTTTTTACACCCATAGCATATGGAAGTCCAACTCCCATAGTTCCAAGACCTCCACTTGTCATCCATTGTCTTGGATAATTAAATGGATAAAATTGAGCTGTCCACATTTGGTGTTGACCAACATCAGTAGAGATGAGTGCTTTATCACCTAAAAGCTCCCCTACTCTTTGGATTACCCATTGTGGTTTTAATCTATCACTATCTTCAAAGTATTTTAAAGGTTGTTCACGTCTGTATTCATGAAGTTTATCAACCCATGGGCTGTAGTCATTAAAATTAAAATCTTTGACATGCTCTAAGATTTGATTCATTACAACTTTTAGATCCCCAACGATTGGATAGTTTGGTTTTACTATTTTGGCAATACTTGCAGGATCAATATCTACATGGACAACATGTGCTTTTTTAGCAAATACATCAAGTCGTCCTGTAACTCTATCGTCAAATCTAGCTCCAAGAGCGATGATCATATCTGTTTGACTCATAGCCATATTTGCTGCATATTCCCCATGCATTCCAAGCATACCAAAAAGAAGCTCATCATCACTTCTCATAATACCTCTAGCCATAAGTGTTTCAACTACTGGAATATTTGTTTTATGAGCAAACTCTCTGATCTCTTCATAACAGTTTGATAAAACAGCTCCACCACCAACATAAAGTAAAGGTCTTTTACACTCACTAATATGTTTCAGTGCAGCTTTTATTTGTCTAATATTCCCTTTAATAGTTGGTTTATAGGTAGGAAGCTCAAACTCTTGATCATAATTAAAATATGCAAGATCCGCACTTACATCTTTTGGTAGATCAATATGCACTGGACCTGGTCGCCCTGTTTTTGCTATATGAAAAGCGATTTTTAAAACCCTTGTTAGCTCATTTACATCATTTACTAAAAAGTTGTGTTTTGTACATGATCTACTAATACCAACAGCATCAATCTCTTGAAAGGCATCTGTTCCAATTACTGAAGTTGGTACCTGACCACTTATTACAACCATAGGGATGCTATCAGTATAAGCTGTAGCTAAACCTGTCACTGCATTGGTAAACCCAGGACCACTTGTAACAATAGCGACCCCTACTTCACCACTACTTCTTGCATACGCATCTGCTGCATGGATCGCAGCTTGTTCATGTTTTGTTAAAATATGTTGGAAATAATCTTGTTTATATATCTCATCATATACGTTCATAATAGCACCGCCAGGGTAACCAAATACTACTTCAGTTCCTTCTCGTTTTAGTGCTTCTATTACAATTTGAGAACCTGTTAATTGTTCTTGTGTCTCACTTGAATGGTAACTCATATACTAGTCTCTTCTTTCTTTTTTTAGATTGAAAATAAGTTGGATTTTATCTAAAATAACATTAATAATTAGTTATAAGAGTATTTTACTCCTAGTTTAAGAAAAAATTAAAATTTAATAAAACTTTAAGAAAAGAATATGCAAAAATAGTG
>CBETOJ010000207.1:0-3518 GCA_965537725.1 uncultured Campylobacterales bacterium
GGACAAGGGAAGTATAACAGTTAAGGATAATTTTTATTTATAATTTAATTATTTGCTTAATTTTTTAAGTTTACTTTAATAATACTATCCCAGCAAACCTTCCACACTCTTTATCTTTTCTATAGGAAAAGTAGGGTTGGTCTCCACATTTTGTACAGATAGGGGAGATAGAAATATTTGATTCACATATACCTTTTTGCATAAGTTGTTTTTTATTGATCCCTTGGAGATCAATATTTCTATCTTTGACAAACTCTTCTCCAAAACTCTTTTTTGTAAACTCAGCTATCTCAGGGGATACTTCATAACAGCATTTTTGAATAGAAGGACCTAAAACCACTTGGATATCTTTTGGGTCACAACTATACTCAGTGATCATCTTATCTAGAGTATTTGAAGTAATATTTTTAAAAGTTCCCACACGACCTGCATGAGCTACTGCGATAGCTTTTTTTTGAAGATTATAAAATAAAATAGGGATACAGTCTGCTACCATCACCATAAGTGGAGTATTTTTTTTATTTGTGATAAGTGCATCACATTTAAAAACTTGAGATGGATCAGCTATCTCTACAAAGTTTGAATGAATTTGTTCCATAAAGCTAAGTTTAGAAAGATCAAAGTTGTATTTTTGTGCCAAGTTTTGACGAGCATTATCAACTTGTGAAGAATCATCTGTCACATGATAAGCGATATTTTCATCGCTTATATTTGTAAAAAGTGCTAAAAGTTCAGGTGTGTCTTTTACTATCATCTATTTTGGACGATTAGTACATCCTCAATTACTTTATCAAGATCACCATCTAAGATAGCATCGATATTGCTATATCCTATATTACTTCTTGTATCTTTTACCTGTTGGTATGGTTGCATTACATATGATCTGATTTGATGTCCCCAACCAATTTCAGACTTTGCCACCCCTTGTTTTTCAGCCATTTGTTTTTCAAGTTCAAGTTCATAAAGACGAGATTTTAACATCTTCATAGCACTTGCTTTATTTTTGTGTTGTGATCTATCATTTTGACATTGTACTACGATACCAGATTCGATATGTGTGATACGAATAGCTGATTCTGTTTTATTGACATGTTGACCACCAGCACCACTTGCTCTATACGTATCGATTCTTATATCTTTATCTTCCACTTCGATATCGATGTCATCATCAATTTCTGGTGAAACCATTACAGAAGTAAATGAAGTATGTCTTTTAGCATTTGAATCAAATGGAGAGATTCTTACAAGTCTATGGATCCCATTTTCAGTTTTGAGATATCCATAAGCATTGACTCCAGAGATAATAAAACTCACATCTTTTATCCCAGCTTCATCTCCTGTTTGATAATCAAGCACTTCTACTTTAAACCCTTTTCTTTCCGCCCATCTAAGATACATGCGATAAAGCATACTTGCCCAGTCACAACTCTCAGTTCCACCAGCTCCAGGGTGGATAGTAACGATAGCATTGCTTCCATCATCATCACCACTAAGCATCACTTCGATCTCAGTTTGTTTGATGATATCTTCTAAAGATTCTGCATCTTCATATAAAGATTCTATAGTTTCATCATCTTTTTCTTCAGTTGCCATCTCAAAAAGCTCATTGGCATCTGAGAGAGCTTCATTTGCTTTTTCAAACTTATTCTTTCGTCCAAGAAGTCGATTTTTCTCTTTTCCTATTTTTGAAGCTTGCTCTTGATCATTCCAAAAGTTTGGATCTTGTTCTAGTGCTTCAATTTCACTAAGTCTTGCTTCAATCTCATCTGGTTTTAGAATCGATTCAATATTTTGTAATTTTGTATTTAATGTTTTTAATAGTTGTGTATATTCATAATTATCCATAGATGTGATTATACCTTAATAAATTTAAACTGATTATCTTTATAGATCATATATTCACTGTCACAAGCAAATGAGGGAAGATTGATATATTTTTCTCCAAGATAGCCTTGGTGAAAATGTCCTTCTATCGCTAGATCGCAGTTGTAGTGAGCTATTCTTTTTTGTATAAAATCATCAAAATGATCCATTTTTTTGCAGATCATTTTATTTTTGAGTTTATTTTCTATTATTTGGGCTAGCCAGTTTTTGATATTGATAAGTTCTAAAAAGCTTAAGAGTGCAGAGTTTCTTATAATAGCACTATAGATATCATATCCACTAGGTGTAAAGATATCTCCATGGGCAAGTGCTATTCTTTTGTTATCTATGAGTCCATATTGAGGTTGCTGGGATCTTGGGAATACTTCTATTTTTGGAAAAATATTTTGAAGGTTATAATCATGATTTCCTTCAAAGTATATAGTTTGTGTATCTATAGAGATCTCATTTAAAAGATCAATAAGTTCATAATTGATCTTCTTAAAGTATGGCACTTCTCCACATAAAAAGTCAAAGATATCTCCCATTAAAAAAAGTTGAGAGATCTCTAGCTCTTTATTTTTGATCTTTTCTAAAAAGGGTAGTATCTCTTTTCGTAAACTATTAAAGTGGATATCGGAAAGAAATAGTGCATTGTTTTTTATTATCATAGAGAAGATTATACCATATAATTTTTATAGCTTCTTTGATTACATAGTTGTAATTATAATATATGATTTTTAATACGATAAGTCCTTTTTATAAAAAATTTATAAAAATTCGTATATAATACGCGTTAAATTTGGTAATTGATGAGATACACAGAAAAGGAAGTTATACATGGAAGGTAGATTATTTACATTCTTAGGTGAACTAGTAGGTCACGCACAAATCCCACACATTGGGGCACACTTAATCTTAACAGCTATTATTGTTATGTTAGTAGCAAGAGCAGCAGTAAGTAAAATTCAATTAGTACCAACTGGTACACAAAACGTTATTGAAGCATATCTTCAAGGTGTTATTACAATGGGTAAAGATTCAATGGGTGAAGAGAATGCAAGAAAATTCTTACCACTTATTGCAACATTAGGTTTATTTATTTTTGTAGCAAATATGATGGGTATTTTCCCAGGATTTGAGTCAGTAACTGGTAATATTAACTTTACATTATCATTAGCGATTATGGTTTTTATTTACTATAACTACTTAGGGTTTAAAGAAAATGGTGCAGGAACGTATCTTGGACACATGATGGGACCAGTTCCAATCTTAGCTCCACTTATGTTCCCAATTGAAGTTATTTCACATTTCTCTAGAATCGTTTCACTTGCATTCAGACTTTTTGGATCAATCAAAGGGGATGATATGTTCTTAATGGTACTTCTTATGTTAGTTCCATGGATTGCACCACTTCCAGGATTCTTTTTCCTATTTGCATTTGGTATCTTACAAGCATTTATCTTTATGATCCTGACATATGTATATATTGCTGGATCAGTTATGATGGCTGAGGAGGAGCACTAAAAAGAGACTAGATGTCTCTTTTTATGTTCCGAATGAGCATTTGAGAAATTTTGATTTCTTGGTGTGACGAGTGATCACTATAAATGAAAAAAAAAGGGAGGCTTTAAAGTCTCCCTTTTTTAATACTT
>CBETOJ010000208.1:0-3514 GCA_965537725.1 uncultured Campylobacterales bacterium
TAATAATATTGTTTTGAGATTCTTTTATAATGAGCATTTAAATCTTTTTCTTCACCATAGATAATCCCAACAACAAGATTATGAAAGCCTATTTTTTCACCATTTGTTCTAGCTAAGTTAATTACAGAGGTAAAATGTCCAGCAATAGTTTCAACATCGTCTTTGTTTATAGTATCTGGACCAGATTTTAATTGACAATACTTTTTTTCATTGTCAAGTTTATCTATAAACTCTATATCAATCCCTGGAGTAGTACTTCCAAAGGAAGATAATACAGTGGATGTAAATTTTTGGATATTAGTACCAAAAGAAGTATTGATAGAAGTTCCCAATACTCTTGGATAGATAAGTGCTTTTGCTATACTTTTTGGATCATGGTTCCCTTCTAAGAAATTCGAAAGGTAAGTTAAGAGAAAAGGATTTACGTTAAACTTCTCTATTGAAGAGAGTTTTAAAGTATTCTTAATATGATTTTTAGCAATTGAGTCTTTAAACCACTCTTTTGCTTTTATTAAAATCTCACTTTTCTCTTTTTCAGTCACTGTATGATCTTTTAATCTAGTTTCAATACAGCCATAAAAGCCTCTTGTGGAACATTTACTTTCCCAATAGCTTTCATCCGCTTTTTTCCCTCTTTTTGTTTTTCTAGAAGTTTTCTTTTTCTTGTGATATCTCCACCATAACATTTTGCCGTTACATTCTTTCCTGTCGATTTTACAGTTTCACGTGCGATAATATCTCTTCCTATACTTGCTTGAATAGCCACTTCAAAAAGTTGTCTTGGGATCAACTCTTTGAGCTGTTTTACAAATACTCTTCCTCTTGCTTGTGCTTTTTCTGCTGGAACAATGATGCTCAGTGCATCTACTGGATCCCCGGCTACTAAGATATCAAGTTTTTTCAAATCCCCTGGTCTAAACCCAACAATCTCATAATCAAAACTTGCATACCCTTTTGTAGTCGATTTTAACTTATCGTAAAAATCCATTACGATCTCATTCATTGGGATATCATATTCAAGTAATACTCTTTTGTTGATATAATCCATTTTTATTTGGATTCCACGTTTATCATTTAAAAGCTTGATCACATTTCCTAAAAACTCATCTGGAACTAAAATAGTTGCTTTTACATATGGCTCACTGATCACTTCTATTTTATTTACAGGAGGCAGTTCATACGGGTTTTGAATCATTAAAGTTTCCCCATCTGTTGTTTGTACTTCATAAACAACTGTTGGAGCAGTAGCTATAAGCTCTAGATTAAATTCTCGCTCTAATCTTTCTTTGATAACTTCCATATGAAGCATCCCTAGAAAACCTGTTCTAAATCCACTTCCAAGTGCAGCTGAGCTTTCAGGCTCATAAGAGATAGAGCTATCATTAAGTTTGAGTTTTTCTAAAGCATCTCTTAGATCTTCAAACTTATCAGTTTCAATTGGATAGATCCCAGCAAATACAAATGGTTTTGCTGGCTCAAACCCTGCAATTGATTTTTCAGTTGGTTTTGCTGCATCAGTCATCGTATCACCAACAGCAATCCCCTCAGTAGTTTTGAGTCCTAATACAACGATCCCAATCTCACCAGTTTCTATCTCAGTTGTTTTTTGACGTTTAATTGGATGTGGATACATAAGATCTAACACTTTATGCTCAACTTTTGTATTCATCATTTTAAGCATTTGACCTTTTTTAATAGACCCATCATACACTCTAACAAGTGCTAAGGCTCCTAAATAGTTATCAAACCAACTATCATAAATAAGTGCTTTTGTTGAAGCATTTTCATCTCCTGTTGGAGCAGGAATTCGATCCACAATAGAATCAATAAGATCCCTTACCCCAAGACCTGTTTTAGCTGAAATTAGATTATGCTCTGTACAATCAAGTCCAATAGCCTCTTCCACCTCTTCTAATACCCTATCTGGATCAGCTGATGGAAGATCTATTTTATTTACTACAGGTAAAAGTTCTAGATCATTATCCATTGCAATATATACATTGGCAATAGTTTGAGCTTCAACCCCTTGAGTTGAATCAATAATAAGTAAAGCTCCCTCAGATGAAGCTAAAGACCTACTTACCTCATAAGAAAAGTCTACGTGCCCTGGAGTGTCAATGAGGTTTAGAACATAATGTTCTCCATCTTTTACATAATCGAGTCTTACTGATTGGGCTTTAATGGTGATTCCACGCTCTTGTTCAATATCCATGGTATCCATCATTTGTGCTGACATCTCACGATCTGCAACTGAGCCACACTCTTGTATGATCCTATCGGCTAAAGTAGATTTTCCATGGTCAATATGTGCAATAATTGAAAAGTTTCTAATATTTTTTTGCAAGTTTTATCCTATAACTATAGATTTCTATAAAATCGCAATTATATCTAAAAATTACTTGAAATGTGTTGTAAGTATCTTGTATCAGTAGTTATACTGAGTAATGGCACTTTGTAAGTATCTGTAAAAAAGATGGTGAGGAGAGAAAAAGATCTGATCATATTTTCCATTTTTAAAATGGGATACCACCCCTACAAAATAGTTCTCAAACTTTTTACTATCATAACTTCCATTAAACACAACTGGTCCCCCTGAAGCTCCTTTATATCCTCTACACGTGCTTTTTGCATATGTTATACTATGCTCTTGTAACTGACATTTTGGATCATAACTTAATGTATCACCATTTTTTCCTATATCACTTGAATATCCACCTAATGAAGCAAAAGAGTATTCATAATCCTTTTTCATATCCTCAAAACTTTTATCAACTACTAATAAAGGCTTTATATCTTTTTTTTGTATACCACTACTTAAAATAAGTACCGCATAGTCACTATTTTGCTGTAAGCGATTTTCATCATAGATACTATCCATATATATTTCAGCATATTTTTGGATAAGTTGTCCATTAGAGCCTTTAATAAGGAACTTGATAACTCCAGCATTATTATCAAAATGAGTAATACAATGTGATGCTGTAACGATTACTTTAGAGCTTTCACTATCATTAAAATTTACTAAAGTAGCTGAGCATTTTTGTGTTTGTTTATAGATCTTATCATGTTGTTTTGTTAAACTAACAGGAACAATTAGTTTCCCGATCGCTTGTGTCCAACTTGGAGAATCTGCTGAGACAAGCTTTCTAGTATCTGTTGCAAGCTTTTTTTGATGTTTGTAGTTTTTAGCTGCCTCATATAATTTTTTTTCTACTCTTTTATTTCCTAGATTGACTGCTTCATTGTAAGAGTGATATGCATGTGCATACTTTTTCCCTAAAGTATATAGATCGCCCTCTTTTTCATGTACTAAAGAGAGTTTGTGTTTTGCTAACTTACTATGAAACTTATGTGCTTCTTGATAATATTTTTTTGCTTTTTTATACCCTTGGATATTATAATATTTATCACCAAGAAATATATACCCATTTACTAACTTTTTTATACTATTTAGATCAAATCTACCACTAGTAAAACTTTTTTCATATTCTTGTAAAGATTTATAAAACTTATT
>CBETOJ010000209.1:0-3505 GCA_965537725.1 uncultured Campylobacterales bacterium
CAATTAATCTGATGGAAACGTTAGGTGTGTTTCTTTCAAAAGTTAAGTTTCAAAGGTCTCACAAGTTTTTGTGAGACCTTTTTTTATCTTTATAAATTAGCACTCTATAGATATTAGTGCTAATTTTTAAAAGTATTTTTAATTTTTTGCTTTATAATTTCAATAACTTTAGTATAAAAAACTAAAGTGACTTTTTATATTAACAATATAAGGAGGGCAATGTTATAAAACATCTTTCTACAAAATTTTTTCAATTTTCTAAAAGAGATTAAACTTTTTAGCACTCACTTTGAGTTCTCTTTTAGATATTAGGAGGGTCTCCCCTCCTTTTCATTTAATATTACAATATTTACATTTTAGTTTGGAGGATATTCATTGAAAGAGTTGATCAATATTTTTCAACAAAATAAAACAGATATAGTCACTAAACTTTTAGAAAAACTACACAACAATAAACTTAAACATATAAAAAGTGAAAACTTAGATGAAGTCTTTACTCATTTTCATGCTTTAGAAACCATCTATGCAGTTGATAAAAACTATCTTCAACTCTCCCCTATTTTTAATCGTGATATGAAAAATGGAGAATTAATTGGTGATAAGATAAAAAGAAAACTAAAAAATAACATCAATATAGAGAATAAAGAGTATTTTATCAGTAGTCCTTATATCTCACAAAAAACCAATAAATATATCATCACCTTTGTTAAAAAGATCGATGATCGTTTGATCGCTTTAGATTTTGACCTTTTTAAACTACTCAATGAGTTTGAACATACTAGCTTTAAAACAAAACTCTTTATCCAAAGTGTTCAAGTTATTTATGGGATCATTGGGATAAGTCTTACTCTGTTTGCACTCATCTTAGTTTTTTATGCAATCTACGACTTTTGGAATATATTATTTATCGAATCATCCAATATATTTCATTCGATCTTCAAGTCAACCATTGCTCTTACCCTTGGTCTTGCGATCTTTGATCTTGCAAAAAATCTTTTAGAGCATGAAGTGATTTTTAAAGAGCATAGTAGTGAAGCTCATGGGGGTAGTAACCTTTTGATTAAATTTATGATATCTATTATTATAGCTTTAGCTATTGAGGCTTTAATGATGGTATTTAAAATAGCAATTAGTGATTATAAAGATATTTTATATGCTGTATATCTTTTACTAGCTATTGGGTTTTTATTAATCTCTATGAGTCAATATAATAAATACCTTGATCAAAAAAAGAAAACTGTTAATAATACCAATGAAAGTATCTCCTTTTAGGGGTTCTACTTTGCATTGGTATCTCTTTAAAAAACAGATTCTCTTTATTGTATAAGTTATCAAGAGGATATTCTAAAGAGCTTAGTTCTTCTAACCTTTGTATCCTTTTTTTTGTTGATGGATGTGTTCGCAAAATGGAGGGCTCAGATGATTTTGAAAAAGGGTTAAAAAGTTGATTGAAAATATTCTCTTCTATATAATCAAGCTTTTTAAGAGCCGATATTAAAAACCTTGGATTTTGTGTTAATATCGCTGAGTCCAAATCTGCTCCATACTCTCTTATTCTTGAAAGAGATAACTGCATCAAAATAGAAAAAGGAGGGATAAGTACAAAAACTAAAAGTGTGACCCAAAAAGATAGATTAAAAATATCAATAAATGGTACCAATAAAAGTAATAATATTTGTCCAGTATAGGCTACTAAACTTGCCACTTTACTTGCTGTATCTGTGATCTGCATCAACCATATATCATTATTTTTAATATGACTTATCTCATGAGCTAATACTCCATAGATCTCCTCTTTATTTAATATTTTAAAAAGAGCATCAGATAAAGCGATCGCACTATCACCTTTTGTCCCTGTAGAAAATGCTAATGATGAATCACTTTGAATATAAAAGAGTTTTGGAGGGTATTCAAGTTTTGCTTTTTTAGATAAGGAATAGATCATCTCATATAAAGCTGGTACTTGGTCATAACTAAGCTTTTTTGCTTTATATATTTTAAGTACAGACCTAGGATTAACTATTGGAATCAAAATGATCAATAAAAACCACAATGTTAAAGCTAAAATAACACCCATACTCCCATAAATTAAAGCTGCGGCAATAGCAATTAAAATTGCTGTTCCAAAGATCACGATAAAGGATTGAAGATAATTAAGAAATTTTCTTTTTATTGCGGATGGTTTGTTTAACATAATAAAATTATATCAAAAATTTTTCCTATTTTTTGCAGCTAAAAATAAACTTTACTCCATCATTGACATTTTGCACACACAAAGTCCCTTGATATTTTGCTGCAATTTGAGAGCTCATATATAGCCCTATTCCAGTACCCTTATCTTCCTCTTTTGTAGTAACATTTGCTTTAAAAATATCATCTATTATATCTTCAAGAATGCCTCCTGCATTATCTTGGATCTCAATTTTATTAAATACAAAGTCTTGAGATATAGTGATCACAATTTGTCTCTCTTTGACCCCTCTTTCATTAAAGGCATCTTTTGCATTATTGATAAGATTTAAAATTAGATGGATAAACTCATTCTCTATCCCCAATAATGAAAAACCTTGTTTTTCATTGATCTGTACTTTAATCTTGTTTTGAAGCAATTCATCATGAATTAAAAATAAGGTTTTTTCAACCATTGAGCGTATATCAAACTCTTGCTGCTTTTTATTGGGTCGAAAAAAACTTCGAAACTCATGTAAGGTATTTGTCATATGGTTCACTTGTTGGAAAATATGTTCTTTAAATGCTAAAACATACTCTCTATCAACCAAATGATCATCAAAATCAAACTCTAAAAGGTCTGCTTTCATTTTGATATTATTAATAGGTTGTTTCCATTGATGAGCAACTGCATCCATCATCTCACCCATGGCTGCCAATTTTGATTGTTGGAAAAGGATTTTATCTTTTTCTCTTAATTGTTGAACTTGCTCTTTAACCTTTCTCTCCAAACTCATTCTATATTGGTAAAGATCTTCTTTATTTTTTAACTTCTCCAAAGTTTTATGGATAATATCACTAAACTGCTTGATATAAACAGGTTTTATAATAAACCCATCAATATGAAGCTCAATAAGCTTGGTAAATACAAATTGATCTAAATTTGAAGCCATTACCAAAAGAGTAATATCTTTGCTGACCCCTCTGATTTTTTCTATAAGTTCTATCCCATCAGTCATCTCTGGAACTTTTAACCCAATAATAATTAAATCATATTTTGATTTTGAAAAATGTTCCCATGCTTCTTTTTTTGTATCGACCACATCAATATTGGAAAAAAAGATACTAAAAAGATCAAGGGAGTGATTTTTATTACAATCTATACAATTGATAAACATCACTTGAAGAGAATGGGAAAACTGTATTATATCACTTGTACGTCTCATATATTATACCTTTTATAAGGTGGGAAATTATATTTATTCATAAGTGATTCTATCATATATACTATTATAAAATCACTTTATTTACTCTACACATATTTTTTCAATACTAT
>CBETOJ010000210.1:0-3493 GCA_965537725.1 uncultured Campylobacterales bacterium
CATCTTACTTATCTCTTTACTTGTAATTATACAAAATTTATTAGTAGGAGTTAAAATGTTAAAAAGTGTTCTTAAGATAGGACTTGGAGTATCTGTTGTTGCTGCTACGTTGATGGCAGCTCCTGAAAAAACAAAGTTAAAGATCGGATTTATTGCTTTAACTGACTGTGCACCATTAGTAATTGCAAAAGAGAAAGGTTTCTTTAAAGAAGAAGGTTTAGATGTACATGTTGCAAAAGAAGGTGGTGGATGGCCAGGGATTCAGCAAAAAGTGATTAGTGGAGAGTATGATTTTTCTCACGCACTTGCTGGTATGCCAATTGCTGCTACTTTAGGGATCAATGGAGATGCTCACTTACAAGCACTTTTATCACTTGATTTTAATGGAAATGCTATCACTTATGGAAATAAGATCATTAAACAGATGCAAAAACATGGACTTGATAAAACTGCAAGACCAGTAAGCGCTGATAGTTTAAAAAAATATATTGATGAAAAACATAAAACTGAAGGTGGAGATTATGCACCACTTAACTTTGGTATGGTTCACCCAGTTTCTACTCACAACTATGAACTTAGATATTGGATGGCAGGATCAGGGATAAAGCCTGATGAAGATTGTACAATCAAACCATTCCCACCTCCTACAATGCCACAAAACTTAATTGCTGGTAATATTGAAGGATACTGTGTAGGTGAGCCTTGGAACTCAAGAATTGTACTTAAAGGAAAAGGGTCTGCACTTGTAACAAACTATGATATTTGGAATAATAATCCAGAAAAAGTACTTCAAGCAAGAGCTGATTTTGTAGAAAAATATCCAGAAACTACAAAAGCTGTTATGAGAGCAGTTATTAAAGCTCAAATGTAGTTAGATGCATCATGGGAAAATAGAGAAGAAGCTATTAAATATCTTGCTCAAAACAACTATGTAAAAGCTCCTAAAAAAGTTTTACAAAAATCTATGTCCGGAACATTCCTTTATAATAAAGGGGTAGATTCTTCAAACCCAATGTTTAACGTCTTTGCTAACTACTATGCATCATATCCATATTACTCTCACGGTATGTGGTTTATTACTCAAATGTATAGATGGGGACAACTTGACAAACCAGTTGATATGAAAGCGACTATTGAGAAAGTTTATAGACCTGATCTATTTGCACAAGTAGCTAAAGAGGTTGGATATACACTACCACCAAGTCCATGGAAGAAAGATGGAATTGATGAATACAATAAATTCATCGATGGGAAAGTTTGGGATCCTAATAAAGCAGTTGAGTATATCTATGATACATTTAAAGTAACAAATCCAAAAGTATCTAAAGAGGAACTTGCTAAAGCAAACCAATGGACAGTTGAGACAAAACAACCTAAATATGTATGTCCATATGGACCTGCTGGATGTGCTGATCCAAAATATGTTACTACAAAGTAGATTTATCTACTTTGACAAACGATAGTTTGCATACTTTGAAAAAGTATTGTAATTATATTTCCTCAAAAATATATTACAAAATAATCGTTTAACAATTTGTTATCAAAAACCAAAAGTGGGAAAACCACTCTTTGGTTTTAGCTGTGCGTATAGTCATACGTAGATATAAAACCAAAATATTCAAAGGAAAAAAATGAATAAAGAACTTTTAAAAAAGATACTATTACCATTAATAGTACTATTTGTTATGATCCAAGCATGGGCTGGATTATCACAATTAGTTGATGGATTTCCAAGTCCAACAGATACGTATGTAGCTGCCTTTGGTGGTGAAACAGAAGATGGAGATGAATATAAAGGGGTATTTGCTGATCCATTTTATATCGAAAATCAAGATGATAAAGGAATTTTTTGGCAAATCCTAGAATCACTTAAAAGAGTTTTTGGAGGATTTGCATTAGCGATCATCGTTGGGGTTCCTCTTGGACTTGCAATTGGTATGTCTAAAAATGCGCAATATGCCTTTGATCCATTTATCCAAATATTAAAGCCTGTATCGCCATTAGCATGGCTTCCACTTTTACTCTTCGTATTTAAAGATATTAATATGACAGCGATCTCTACTATCTTTATTACGTCTATTTGGCCTATTATTATAAATACTGCCCTTGGTGTAAGAAGTGTAAGTAGTGATTATATGAATGTTGCAAAAGTTCTTCAATTTACACCAATGGAAAAAATTACAAAGATTATCTTACCTGTTGCTGTTCCATATATCTTTACAGGGATGAGATTATCTCTTGGAATTGCATGGCTTGTTATTGTTGCAGCGGAGATGTTAACGGGTGGTATTGGTGTAGGATTTTGGATCTGGGATGAATATAATAACCTTGCTTATCCAAATATTGTACTTGGAATTATTACTGTTGGTATCGTTGGATTTATCCTTGATCTTATGATGGGAAAAATTGCAGATTATTTTGATTATAGAAACAAAGGGAGATCATAATGGGTAACACTGATTTTTTAAAACTAGAAGGGATTGAAAAAAGATTTCCAATCCCAGGAAAAGATGACTATATAGCTGTAACAAATGTTGATCTTGATATCAAAAAAAATGAGATCATCTCTATTATTGGACATAGTGGATGTGGTAAATCAACACTTTTAAATATGATTTCTGGATTAGATATGCAAACAGATGGATATATCTTTTTAGAAAATAAAGAGATCAAAGGACCAGGACCTGAACGTGCAGTAGTTTTTCAAAACCACTCACTTCTTCCTTGGCTTACAGTGTATCAAAATATTGAGATGGCTGTAAAAAAAGTGATGCCTGAACTTAGTAAAAAAGAACTAGATGAAAGAGTGATGAAGTTTGTAGAGATGGTTAATCTAGATCATGCAAAAGATAAACTTCCAGATGAAATCTCAGGTGGTATGAAACAACGTGTAGGAATCGCAAGAGCCTTATCAATCAAACCAAAAGTTCTTTTAATGGATGAACCATTTGGAGCACTAGATTCTTTAACACGTGCAAATCTTCAAGAGCACCTTATGAGAATCCAACAAAAGGTACAAAATACAGTTATTATCATTACACATGATGTAGATGAAGCAGTACTTTTAAGTGATAGAGTTATTATGATGACAAATGGGCCTGAAGCTACAATTGGTGAGATTTTAGAAGTAAATCTTGATCGACCAAGAGATAGAGTAGCCCTTCAAAAAGATCCTGAGTATATTCGATGTAGAGAAGCGATATTGAGTTTTCTTTATGAGAAGTTTGCAAAAGATGATGAATAGTAAGCATTTGCTCTCTATTCATCTCTAATTCTTATCTATTATTTCCTACCTATAATTTCTCTTCTAAATCTATTCAAAAATATTTCTATAGGTGACATCTTCCCCCACTTATAAAAAATTGTTTTTTTATTTTACTAAAATCTTACTTTTTTATGCTAAAATCACATAGAAAATGCAAGAGGAAGTTAGCCTTGAAAACACAGAGTATAAAGTTTCAAAATGGAAAATGGGAATTTGACAATACAAATA
>CBETOJ010000211.1:0-3466 GCA_965537725.1 uncultured Campylobacterales bacterium
GACCCATAATAAAACTTTAGCGGCTCAACTTTACTCAGAGTTTCGTGGATTTTTTCCTAAAAATCATGTGGAGTATTTTATCTCTTATTATGATTATTATCAGCCTGAAGCGTATATTCCACGACAAGATCTTTTTATCGAAAAAGATAGTTCTATTAATAGTGAACTTGAACGTCTAAGGCTGAGTGCTACAGCATCATTACTTAGTTTTGATGATATTGTTTGTATCGCTTCAGTTTCAGCCAATTATGGTCTTGGGAATCCACAAGAGTATAAAACCAATGTACAAAAGGTAGATGCTGGGCAAGAGTATAGCCAAAGAGAGATGCTTTTAAAACTTGTAGAGATGGGTTATAAAAGAAATGACAAGTTTTTCGATCGTGCTGATTTTCGGGTCAATGGTGATGTACTTGATATCTTTCCAGCATATTGGGAAGATGAATATATTCGCTTAGAGTTTTTTGGAGATGAGATCGAGACTATTGCAAAGATGGAATATCTGACAAATAATTTGGTCAAAGAGCTTGACTCTATCACCATCTATAGTGTAAACCCTTTTGTTGTTTCTAAAAACAGACTTGCAAAAGCAGTTGAAGAGATTGAAAAAGAGCTTGCTGAGAGACTGAACTATTTTCAAGAAAATGACAAGTTAGTAGAGTACCAACGTCTTAAACAAAGAGTTGAATTTGACCTTGAGATGATAGAAGCTACTGGTATGTGTAAGGGAATAGAGAACTATGCACGTCTACTTACAGATAAAAAGCCTGGGGAGACTCCATATTCACTGATTGATTATTTTGAAGCGATGAATAGGGACTACCTTATCATCGTTGATGAATCCCATGTCTCACTTTCTCAGTTTCGAGGGATGTATGCAGGGGATAGAAGTAGAAAAGAGGTATTGGTTGAATATGGATTTAGACTTCCTAGTGCACTTGATAATAGACCGCTTCAATTTGATGAATATATCAATAAAAAAGGAAAATTTCTTTTTGTAAGTGCTACACCAAATGAGCTTGAAACCAATATGTCAAGTGTAGTAGCTGAGCAAATCATACGACCTACTGGACTTCTTGATCCAATTATTGAAGTGCTTGATAGTGAATACCAAGTGGAGCGATTGCATGATGAGATCAAAAAAGTAATTGAACGAAATGAGAGAGTTCTTGTTACAGTTCTTACTAAAAAAATGGCAGAAGAGTTAGCAAAATATTATGCAGACCTTGGGATCAAAGTAAAATATATGCATAGTGATATTGATGCCATTGAGAGAAATCAGATCATACGACAACTTCGACTTGGAAAGTTTGATGTACTTATTGGGATCAATCTTCTTAGAGAGGGGCTTGATATCCCTGAGGCTTCTTTGGTAGCTATTTTAGATGCAGATAAAGAGGGATTTTTAAGAAGTAAAACCTCTCTTATACAAACCATGGGAAGGGCTGCTAGAAATAGTAATGGGAAAGTTTTACTTTTTGCAAAAAAGATGACCGAATCTATGAAATTTGCTATTGAAACTACAGAGCGAAGACGTGAGATACAAGAACAGTATAATAAAGAGCATGGAATCACCCCAACTACAACTATCCGTCGACTTGATGAAGACCTTAAGATGGAAGAGTACGATGATGTGGCACTCAAACGTGAAAAGCTCAATAAAATGCCTGCAAGTGAAAGAAAGAAGATATTAATAGAGCTTAATAAAAAAATGCAACAAGCGGCAAAAGATCTTAACTTTGAAGAAGCAATAAGACTTCGAGATGAGATAGAAAAAATAAAAAGTGCTTAATGAAAAACTAAAGGGATAAGAAGAGAAAATTTTGCCCCAAAATATTCTTTCTCTTCTATTGTAAATTTTTCATTATTTGCTGTAATTGATCCACCTATTTTATCAATGATTTGATGGGTCATATAAAGCCCTAAGCCTGTTCCTTGGGATTGATGTTTGGTAGTAAAATATGGTTCAAAAATATTTTCTATAATCTCTTCAGGTATCCCTTTTCCAGAGTCATAAATATTGATTCTCACATTATCATTAAAATCTTCTAGATCAATAAATATTACTCGCTCATCCACCTCATCAATATTCTTTAAAGCATCTACACTATTATTGATCACATTTAATAAAACCTGCATAAGATCATTTTGGATCCCTTCAATTTGAATATCACGAGAGATATTTTGAATCACCTTTATATCTTTTGCTTCTAAATTTGCATGGATAATAGAGAGGGTTTTTTGAATCAATTGACTTATAAAAAACTGTGTCACATCACGATTGTTTTTTAAATAATTTTGAAAATCCTCTATAGTATCAGATAAAAATTGAGTATTTTTTACAATATTCTCAAGCTCACTTATAGTCTCCTCTCTATCTTCCATATCAAGTTCATAATTGAGTTTTATTCCACTTGCAGCTATTGAGATTGCGGTTAAAGGCTGTCTCCACTGATGAGCAATATTTCCAATCATCTCCCCCATACTTGCCATTTTTGACTGTTGAGAAATAATTTTTTCATTTCTTTTAATTTCAGTAATATCCATAACAGAGATGATCTTTAAAAGTCTTCTATCAATCGTAATATTTCTCTCTTTTACTTGAACATTGTATCTATTACCAGAATCACTTAAAATTGTATCTTCAAAATAGTGATCTGTTTCATTCTCTATCAACTCTGCTTGATGCTCTTTTGATACATCTTTGAAAATATCTATGATATGTTTCCCTTGTACGTTCTCAATACAATTCAATTCTAAAAGCTCAGCCGCTTCTTTATTACAGTCTATACAAAGATTCTCATCAAAAATAAACATTGGATTGATAGTAGAATGTAATAGCTCTTTAAAACTACGAAGGGTATTTTCTATCTCTTGTTTTTGTGCATTTAGAATCTGTCTTCCACGAGAACCTTTTGCTAAGATATCAACTTTTAATAAAAACTCTTCAAACAAAAATGGTTTTTTTAAAAAGTTTTTTGCTCCACCTTTTAATGCATCACGTACAAGAGATGGATCATTTGATGAAGAGATTGCTAGTACAAAAAATTTATTAAGTAAGTAAAGATCCCGTAAGCCCTCTAAAATCTCCAAACCATGAATATCAGGAAGTTCCATATCTAAGATAAGTAAACTTATTTCATTGTTTTTAAGTAGAGCTAATCCCTCTTGTGCATTATGTGCAGTTAGAATCTTATAGGATCTTTTTTCTAAGATCTTTTTTAATATCTCAACTATTGCCCGAGAAGACTCAATAATTAAAATTGTCTCTTTTTTATTTCTTTCAAGTCCTTTTATCGCACTATGTATATCTGCACTTAGATGATGAATTTTATCTGAGATAATATAATAGTCTAAAACACCTTTTTTAAAATAACTTTCCCTTTTAGATCCAATATCCTCTTCACTTAAAACAATAATCTTTGCTTCTGAAATATTTTGGATTTGAATAAAAAAATCACTTTTTTTG
>CBETOJ010000212.1:0-3448 GCA_965537725.1 uncultured Campylobacterales bacterium
AAATTATTCTAAAATTTTTTAAAGAATTACAGTAACTTGTGTCCCTTTATTTTCAGTGGAACTTATCTGTAACATTCCATTATGAAGATCAATACTATTTTTCACAATAGACAGACCTAGTCCAAACCCTTTTATCTTCTTATTTCTCGATTGGTCTGCTCTATAAAATCTATCAGTTACTTTTTCTAATAGCTCTGATTTTATTCCCATCCCTTGATCTTGGATAATAAAGTTGATATTTTGTTGATCTTTAAATAAAAAGATCGTAATAGTTGTATTCTCTTCACTATATTTAATAGCATTATCGATTAAGTTTGTAAAAATAGACATTAAAAGAGTGTTATTTCCCTCTATTTGTAAAGGTTGTAGTTTTTTAATATCTACTTTTATGTTTCTTTCTTTGAGCTTTTGAGAGAATTTTTCTAAAGTAGTGATAATGCAGTTATCAAGATTAATGGTTTCAAAGGTTTGTTTGATATTTTCATGATTATATTTTGTCAAAAGTAAAAGATTATCTACAATATGTTGAATCTGTTCTGTTTCGTTTGCTATTACACTTAAAGAGTGTTCATAATACTCTGGATCTCTTTTTTTATTCAAAGTGATCTCAATCTCTCCTCGAATAACAGTAAGAGGGGTTTTAAGCTCATGGGAAACATCACTATTAAACTGCTCCAAAGTATCAACTCCACTTTTTAAACGTTGGATCATCTTATTAAAAGCATCTACAAGGTCTTGTATCTCATCAGTATACTTCGCTTGAGGGATCTTTTTAGTAAGATCGCTTACATAGATATCATTGGCTGTATTTGTGATCTTTTGAATTGATTTTAATACCTTATCGATCACTTTACTAGCCATAAATATAAGGATAAATAGTAAGATTGGTTCTAAAATAAAAAGGATATGTTTGATCTCTTTTAGATCATCATCTATCTTTTCATCGATTTTATGTTCATAAAATAAAATAGCCCCTTGGAAAGGAACAGAAATATTTAATATATAAAGACCATTTAGATCAACCCCTTGTCTAAATACAAAAAAAGACTCTTTTTTTTCGGTAAACTGAATAAATTGAGAAAGGTTCGTTTCCCCTTTATGAAAGATGATCTTTTTATCTTTAATAATAGCAACATCTACATTGGCAAGCTCTTTATCTTTTAAAAGCTCATTGATAGGAATCCCTAATAGAAGATTTTTATTGATAAAAACAGCTTTTGTATAGAGCTTATTTTGGATACTTAATTTTGTATTCTCTTCTAAAAATTGGTAGATGAGGACATTAAAAATAATAAGTACTATACCTGTAATAGCACCAAACCAAACTAAAAGTTTTGTTTTAATACTTTTAAATTTAAACTTCAACTTTATAACCTAAACCCCGTGAACTTATGATAAACTCTTTTCCTACTTTTTTTCTTAAATTATAGATAGTAACTTGGATCACATTACTATTGATATACTCCTCTTCATACCAAAGTTGCTCCTTGATCATCTCATTTGAAACTAAGGCATTTTTATTTTTTACTAAAAATAAAAGAAGTTCATACTCTTTTTGTGTAAGGTTTATCTGTTTATCATCTTGCGTGACTATCTTTTTATCAATATCTATACAGATATTTTTGATACAAATAGTATTACTTCCAGAACTCACCGATCGTCTATATAGAGCTAAAACCCTTGCATGAAGCTCTTTAAAACTAAAAGGTTTACTCATATAATCATCAGCCCCTTTTGTAAGTCCTTGTACCTTATCATCAATCTCACCTCTTGCAGTGAGCATAATAGTAGGAGTGGTGATCCCTTTATTTTTAATATTTTCTAAAACAGTGATACCGCTTTTAATAGGAAGCATCCAGTCTAAAATGATCACATCATAAGAGTTTACTGTAGCTAAATACTCTCCATCTTCACCATCACTTGCAGTCTCGACTGTGTAGTGTTCCTCTTCAAAGCCACGCCTTAAGAGTGCTAGAATATTTTCATCATCTTCTACAATTAATAGTTTCATCTATTTTGCCTTAGAACTAAAAGAGCATCTTTATAGATAGGTTCATCTATAAACCCATATTTTTCATCTACAAAACCGCTTGTTCCTTTTTGTTTATTTTGCTCAAAAACTTCTTTGATATAAAAAGCTTTTTCAATTGCTGCTTTATCATAGGCAAATACCTCATTGACTATCGAAACTTGAGTTGGTGAAATTGTTGCTTTTGCAGTATATCCCATCTTTTTTACCTTTTCACACCAAGCTGTAAACTCTTGGGTATTTTTATAATCTTGATAGGTAAAAGAGATAGGATAAAACCCTACTAGTTTACTATCAACTAAAAACTTTGATAAAATATAATCAATTGTTGGATTATCAAGAGTTAAAAGGGATTGAGGAAGTCCAAGGGACTCCATAAGATCAAGTATTCCCAAATAGACTGTTGTCACACGTGAGTCGATCTTTAAAGCTTTGAGATTATTCAAAGCCTCTTTTGTTTCAATAGAAAGATGTACTTCTATCCCATCATCAATAAGCTCTAAAGCTTTTATCACATCTTGAACATCTCTTACTTTTGGGATTCGTATAGCATTCGGTTTTAATTTATTGATCACCGAAATATCCTCTGGCGCACATTCATCAAGACTATTTACCCGTACCACGGTTTTTAGATTGTCAAATTGTAAAAGAGAATCTTGAAAGTTTTTTGTAAGAATCTCCCGTGCAAATTGCTTATCATGAACCCCATCTTCAAGGTTTATCATCGCCACATCACACTCTAAAGTACTTAGCTTATCTAAGTGTTTTTGTTTATCCCCTGCAACCATTAAGTAAGATCTATTCATATTTGTCCTTATTTGTTAGATAAAAGTATATAGATTTTAGCTCACCTTCGGTTAAAAAATAAGTGGGCATAGTGTTTCCATAGGTAAGTTTTTCACAAACTTGCTCTTTTGTAAACTTTTTCTTTGGAGGTTCGAGTTTTGGATCAAGAGCTTGTAAAAATTGTTCATAGGTGATATCTGTGATATCTCTTGTTTTTAAAACACAATTATATCTCTTTTTTTTAAGAGTATGGGTAAAGCTTACAATCTTTTTGCCTTTTGCATCACTTCCATGACACTTACTACAGCTTATCCCTCTAGGATTTTTATAAAGCATTTTTCCATATTCGTATTGGGTAATAAAAGATTCTTCAAAAGTTGTTTCACTTAAAAGTGATGATAAGAAAAATAAGAGTGGGGCTAAAAGTTTAATCATACTTGCAAGTTTACCAATAAGTTTCTTTATAGAAAATTTTAGATAAACCCTTTAACTATGCACTCTTAACATCACTGTTACCGAAACCGTTACAAAAAGGCTCAAAGCTTGTATCAATTTTACTGATTTCATCTTCCATATACTTAGTCACCCCTGAAAAATTGAATAAACCTTTTATCTAAGGGCTCTATCACTACT
>CBETOJ010000213.1:0-3398 GCA_965537725.1 uncultured Campylobacterales bacterium
TAAAAAGCTCTCCTGTAATATTATGGGCTTTTCTATAATCAACTACCGCTTGAGTTACCGCTAAGATATGCGTTTCATTAAAGCTGTTTTTTAAGCTGCTTCCTCTATGTCCAGAAGTTCCAAAACTTATAAGTTGTGTAGAGTCATTAGTATCTGGATATGAAAGGTAGTATTGGCTGATTAGATCAGCGATATTTTCAAGTATCTCTTTTGGTGCTTTTTTCCCTGCATTTGGATTCATCATTTTCCCTTTTTTATTAGTTCATAGTTTTATAGAGTGCAGCGTACTCTTCTACTTTATCTCTTGCTGGTTTTCTTCTGCATGACATATAACACTGCTCACCCGCTTCATTTGTATATGGATACACAGTAGCAAAAACCCAATAATACCCACCTGATTTTGTTTTATTTTTTACATATCCATGCCAAACCTCACCTTTTTGCACAGTATCCCAGAGATCTTTAAAAGCAGCTTTTGGCATATCATCATGTCTTACAAGGTTATGTGGTTTTCCAACAAGATCTTCAAGTTGATATTCTGCAATTCTACAAAACTCTTCATTGGCAAAGAGAATTTTTCCTTTAGAGTCTGTTTCACTTACTAAAAAAGAATCTTCATTTAACATTGTTTCTTGATTTACAGGCATTTTATTCTCTCCCCTCTCTTCTTCTTTGCATCACTGCATTACATTTCTCTTGACGAAGTTGATCTAGTATCTGAAAGACTTTATTCATATTTTTCTCAACATTATCAGTGACTGAGAATACTTGACCATTTGCATATCCACCAGCATAGAGATCTACGGTATCTTGTGTCATCATATGCACATCTCTATGGACAGTTTTTAATTCTTCCCAGACGGGAGATTCTAAAAAGTCTGGATCAGTCATATTATCAATCCATTTTCCCATTCTACAACTATGATGATCTGTAACCGTAAACCGTTTTCCATCATTACATTTTGTAAAGCTAACATTTTTAAAATTGATATGATCTGCTTTTAAAGCATTTAGATCAAACATCATATCTGCATCACATGCTTGCCTTTTTGCTTCAGGGATAAATCGTGTTCGATCTACAGCTACTTGTAACCCTTTTGATAACTCTTCATTATCATGTGCCATTTGATTAATAGTTGAAGCAACATTTGCATTTTTTTGTGTCATCTTATCAAGCTCATTGACTGTATCATTGATCTGAGTCATGGCATTTTGCTGCTCTTTTGTTGCACTTGCAACATCTTGGATAAGTTCAATCGTAGCTGTAATATTAGTATTAAGATTATTATATCCATTGATCATCTCTGCTGAGATCTGCTGACCCTCTTTTGCTTTTAAAGTAGCATTTTCAACAAGTGTTTTGATATCATTGGCAGCTTCAGCAGATCTACTTGCTAGGTTTCTCACCTCTTGTGCAACTACTGCAAACCCTTTTCCTGCTTCTCCTGCAGTTGCAGCTTCAACTGCTGCATTAAGAGATAGGATATTTGTTTGAAATGCGATTTGATCAATAATTGTAATTGCTTCACTAATAGCATTTACTTCATTGGTTATCTCTGTCATTGAGCCAGATGTTTTATTTGCTAACTCTTCACCTACTTTAGAAGATTGTGTTACCTCACTTGCAAGATTTGACATCTTTGAAGCATTTTGGCTTGTTTGTTTAATCGTTTCTAAGATCTCTTGAATAGCAGCTGCAGTTTGCTCTAATCCTGCTGCTTGCGCATTTGATGAGTTACTTAGCTCTGTTGCTGAATCATTTAAATCTTTTGCTGCAAAAAGAAGTTTTTTTGTTGTATTATCGATCATAGCCAAAATCGAAGACATAGTAACCCCAGTATTTTTGGCTCCGGACATAATAGAAGCAATTTCACCAGTTACTCCATCGAGTGCTTTTACATCATAATCAAATTCAGCTTTACTATAAGCCACAAGTACTTTTGCTAAGTTGTCAAGGTTTTGGTGCATCCCAACTACAAGGGTGTTAATATCTGCTGCTAATTCATTTACTCTGCTTGAAGCGCCAGTTGATTTAATACTTGTATTAAGAAGTCCACGATTGGCTCTTGTGATAACTGCTTTTGCCTCTTCAATAACAATTTGATCTTTTGCTTTATCTTTATCTAAAGAATCAAGGTAGTCATTAAACTCATGAACTACATCTCCGATTTCATCATTATTACTAACTTTAATCTGTTCTCCTGATTGAGTATCTTTTACACGAGCAATTGAATCTTGAAGATCTTTTATTGGTGTGATAACAGTTGATCTTAGATTAATTAAAGTAGCAACAAGAGTTGTAAATACAGCTAAAACAATAGCAAGTAAAGCCATAAAAATAAGATTTGATGTTTTATCTATAGTAACATTTACATCTTCTAATAATTCTCCTACTAAATAGATCCCTAACACTTTTCCTTCAAAGTCTGTTACTTCCTTAAGAGTGTAAAGATATTTATCACTTAAAAGATATTTAGAAGTTGCTAGCGTTTTTAGATCAATCGTTTTTGCATCATTTAAAAACTCTTCATTGATAAATTTTTGAGAAATGATATAATTTTCTTGAAAGACCTTTTTTGCATCAAACTGTTTTACAGTTGATACACTTTTATCCATTAGAAGTAAAAATCCCTGACCTTTTTTATCAAAAGATTTCGCAACAGAGTTTAAACCTTGGATAAACTCTAAAGATCCAAGATGAGTATTCCCCTCCATAATAGGTACAACAGCACGTAAAGATAGACCAGCTTTTCCTATTTCAAAGCCATTGGCAGGTTTTTTATTTTGATTAACAAATACAACACTTTTTCTAAATGAACTTAAATCATCTCCAAACTTATCTAGTTTCCAGTTTCTAATAAAAGATTTATTATCAGCTGTGTGGATATGGATTTTGATATTTTTAAACTTTGTATTGTTTTTGAAAGTCTTATTGATAGTATCTAGACTATTGATTGCAGTTTTTCTATTATCTAAATATAAAGACTCTTTTATTTTTCCATCATTGGCTATGGAAAAGGCATTGGTGATACCGATATCTTTTTTAGATACTATTTTTTCATCAATGTTCTTTAAAAGCTTTTGTTGTGTACTTTCATATACTTGATCTATTAAAGTAGATTTGTACATATTTAAACCAATATATACCAACACAACTGCAACTACTGATATTAAAACAGATATAACAGTAAACTTATAAGAGATACTTACTCTTTTTTTTATTTGAGACATTTTGAAACCTTTATAAAACTTTCTTAATATCTTGAATCATAACAAATTTAACATATTAAGAAAATTAAAAAAGGTAGCTTTATAGCTACCTTTTTATATTATTTTATCATTAGGAGTTATATGTAAAATAATTTTTTACTAGTGTTTTTTAAGAGCGTCCATAGTTA
>CBETOJ010000214.1:0-3375 GCA_965537725.1 uncultured Campylobacterales bacterium
CAAATAGTTTGGTAAAGTTCTTTACAGGACAGATAACACCTAAATGCTTAAATCGAACCATTATTGCAAATGATCCATTTTTCATTTGTTTTTTTGATACACCTTTATATTGAGCCATTCTCTACCTTGTGTATAATTATATATATCATCCTAACATATATAACTTTTTATACACCGTATATACTATAATTAACCATCAAATACCACAATATCAAAATTGCTCTTATGATTCTAATGTAGTATAGTGAAGCTCCAACCCTTTAGAAGTAGTCACAAAACCATTAATATTGATCTTCCCCTCATGAACCATCTTATGATGCTTTTTACAAAGTGGAATAAGATTAAATTTATGGTTTTGATTCACATGTCCTATAAAACCATCTTTATCAGCTTTATGTTGCTCTTTGATATGGTGAACATCATCACCCTTTGCTCCACATATTGCGCAAGCTGTGACATATAAGTCTTTATTGTAGCCACTTGTCTTTTTCTGAGAGAGCCTTTCAACTGTATTATAATCATCTGTGATCTTTTTTCTTATATCATTTGCCACTCGTAAAAACTCTTTATCCATATGAAGTGATTTTGCAAACTCTAGCCCATACATACTACTTCCACTTCCATGGGAGAGTTTTCTATTAAAGACTAGTTTATCTTCCTCTTCTTGATAAAAGACACTTAGGTGTAAACAGATAATGTTTTTCAGTTTTTCTATCTCTTCTATTTCTGGGAGTTGATGAAGGTGAGTTGCGAATACAAAAAGAGATTTAAGTTGAGCTAGTTTTAAAATGGCTGATGCTACGATACTTAGTCCACTCATCGTCTCAGTTGAGTGACTGATCTCATCACCTAGTATAAGTGAGTTCATCGTAGCACGGTTGAATATATTTTTAAGTTCTAGCATCTCCACTGCAAAAGAAGATAAACCTTTAGAGATATTATCACTTCCAGAGATTCGTGTAAATATCTCATCAAAGATCACAAATCGCATAGACTCAGCTGGGACAAAAAACCCAGCTTGTGCCATAATGACACAGATTCCTATAGATTTCATGAGGGAGCTTTTTCCACTACTATTGATCCCATAAAGTAAGATCCCATGCATTTTATTGTCCAGCATATTATCATACTTGGAGTTTTGTACGATTAGGTTATCTTGATGCTCTTTACTTACCATGGTAAGATCACCTAAAACGATGTCATTTGGTACATAGATACCATTTTCTTCTGTCGCTTCAATAATCGGATGACGAAGGTCTATTATCTCTAAAAAATTTCCTTTTTCCTCTTTAGGTTTTACGATCTTTGGAGCTACATAATTATATTTTTTTGCTGTTTTAATATTGGAAACAGTAAGATCAACCTCAGCGATAAAAGAGACCAAATCCATTAAAAGCTCCGCAAACTTTTTCTCATACATCTCTATCTTTTCTCTAAATACCACTTTATTAAGCTCAATGATCTTTTGAAGATTATGGACATATTTATCTGAGATCTCAGCTGTGAGTTTATTGGTAATCTTTACACTTGTGGTTTGTACTTTGATTGAAAAATCTTTAAATAGATGGAGGTCATCATCAATGATAAGATGAGACTCTAGAAGTTCTTCTTTTATTGAACTAAATCTATTTTTCGTAAGCCCTATATAAAAACCCTCTTTTCCAAGTCGAGTAATAGAGATAAGGTTTTTATCATCACTTCTTAAAAACTTTAAAATGTGTGTTCTAAAAATCTCTAGTTTTTCTTCAAGTTTATTATTCTCTTCTATTAAAGTATCTATCTTACTATCAATCCCTTGTACCACCATATTAGAATCAATATCTTTAAGCATAAACTTTCCGCTACAACTGAGATCAAAAGTCTCTTCAATAGTTTTTATAAAGATATTTATCTCATCACTACTACAAGGTGGCTTAACAAATTTATAGTTTTCCATAAATTTTACGATCTCGTTAATTGCTCCTAATGAATCATAAAGATAATTAAGTTCAAATGGATGGAGACGATTAAGTTTTATTCTACGGGTAAGTCTTTCTATATCATAGATATTACTAAGGCTTCCCTCTATTGGTGCATGATAATCATACAGATCATTTGAAAGCTTATATCTGCGATTTAGCTCTTTTTCATCTTTTATCGGATGAGTCAGTCTCTCTTTTAAAAGCCTTTTCCCCATCGCTGTTAAAGTATTATTTATAAGTTTTATCAAGCTTGGTTGATGGGGTTGTTCTAATATATTGAGCTGTTCAAGTGCATTATTTCCTAAGTAAATATATTTACTCACATCAAGTTTTACAGGAAATGATAGCTTTTCAATGATCTTGCTATCATGTCCTATTACAAAATCAATCAAGATAGCTAAGGCTTCTGAAGCTAGAGCAAATCTTTCCATATTAAGGTGTTCTATTGGAGTAAGAAGTGATTCTATCTCAAAGACATTTTTAAAAAGCTCATTTTGATAATTGATCTTTGGACGTATGGTTGAGATATGAAAAGTTTTATGGGTCAGTTCAAGATATTCGATCACATGTTGCTGATCGATCTCTTTATCTAAAAATGTCACCACCACCTCAGAAGTTCGGTGCATATTCATATAGTTAAACACCTCATCAAGGGCAAAACTTGGATCTTCACTGGTTCCAAACACTTCATTGTAATAACACTTTCCAGTGGTTACATCTATGGCACTATATCCTACAAGATAGTTTCCACGTACTTGATCTACTGTAATAGAAGTGATATTATTTTCATCACTACTTACTGCAAAATCAAAATTTGTCCCAGGAGAGATGATCGCTTCAAGCACTCTTCGTACTTTTGGTGGAACACCCACTTGCTTGATTATCACGATAGTGTATTTTTGTTCTTGGATGATTCGATTGATATGTTTTTCAAAAGAAACAGCAGGAACTCCTGCCATCAGAGGATTGGTTTGTGAATTTTCTAGGATAGATTTGTTTTTACGAGTGAGCTGGATATTTAGAAGTTCTGCTACCTCTTTTGCTTTTCCTATCTGCTCCTCGTCATTGTTTACTTCATAGGTTTCAAAAAAAGTTCCAACCTCCATCAACACCACAGTATCTTTCCCATATTTGGCTTCAAACAACTGTTGAAGTTTAAAATACTGTTCTGTTAATAGAATCGATTTATCTTCTAAGATTCCTTGAACTTCTTCTCTCATTCTTTTTCTATCGATCCCTTTATATATTCTAAATAGGTTTTTATCTCATCAAGTTTTGCAAGAGTATCCTCACAAACAATTTTATAATCTACTTTCTCATAATCATGAGCTAAAAAGTTTCTAAATGACGCGATTTTTGCAAAATCATAAGCAAAATTTGCAGGGATGATGCCATATTCACCCAATAAGTCTAT
>CBETOJ010000215.1:0-3373 GCA_965537725.1 uncultured Campylobacterales bacterium
AAACTAAAGTTTTCAAATGCTTATTCAAATATTGGGACATATTGGGAGAAGAAAAATCTTAATGAGATAGATATTGTAGCAATAAATGAATTTGATAAAAAAGCTTTGATAGTAGAAGTAAAAATAAATCCTAAAAAGATTGATACTGAACTTTTAAAACAAAAAGCTATAAAACTAGAAAAAGAGTTAAAAGGCTATCAATGTAAATATATCGGATATAGTTTAGAAGATATGTAATCTCAACAAACCATTATAAAGAAGTAGTCATAAAGTTAAACTTCACTATAATTCAAAAAATCTACAAGCTTTAACTAAATAAAGGAAATTTTTTGAATAAAAGAATCATATTTATGGGAACGCCAGATTATGCAACGATCATTTTAGATAAACTTCTTGAACACAATTATAATATTGTTGCACTTTATACTCAGCCAGATAAACCAGTGGGGAGGAAACAAGTCTTGACTCCTCCTCATATTAAACAATATTGTTTAGAAAATGGATATAGTTTTCCAATCCATCAACCCACAACTTTAAAAGATGAAACGGTAGTAGAAGAGATCAAGGGATATAATCCTGATATTATTATAGTAGCTGCGTATGGACAGATACTTCCAAAAAGTATATTAGATATAGCACCATGTATCAATCTTCATGCTTCCCTTCTTCCATCATACAGAGGAGCTAGCCCAATCCAACAATCTCTTTTAAATAATGATGAATATACAGGGGTAACCTCTATGCTTATGGATGTGGGACTTGATAGTGGAGATATTTTAGGGCTTAAATATTTTAAGATACCAAAAGAGATGGTAGTAAGTGAGCTTTTTGATAAGCTTTCAAAAATAGCTGCAACTCTTACTATTGAGACTTTAGAAACATTTGAAAATATTGAGCCTAAAAAGCAAAATCTCTCACTTGTGAGTCATTGTGGAAAAGTGAAAAAAAGTGATGGCTTAGTTGATTTTAGCGAGGCAAAGGAGCTTTATAATAAATATAGAGCTTATAAGTCATGGCCAGATATCTATTTAAGTTCAGGTCTTAAAATAAAAGAGTGTGAATTTCTAGAAGCAGATTCATATAATGAAGAGGGAAAAATTCTAGAGATCACAAAAGAGTATGTAATAGTTGGGTGTAAAAAAGGGAGTATCAAGATATTTTCTGTTCAGCCACAGTCAAAAAAACAGATGAATGTAGGGGATTATCTGAGAGGTGTAAGGAAAGAACTTGGAGATAATTTCTCTTAAAAGGGTTGATTCTACTCATACTTATTTAAAAGAGTATATCAAACAAAATAGTTATACAGAGCCACTATGTATCGTTACTCATAATCAAACCAATGGTATTGGAAGTAGAAATAATAGTTGGGATGGGAAAGAGGGAAATCTTTTTTTCTCATTTGTGTATCATAAAGATCAATTATCAGATGATATTCCTCTTCAATCCTATTCGATCTATTTTAGTTTTCTTTTAAAAATGGTTCTTGAAGAGTTTGGTTCAAACCTTTGGTTAAAGTGGCCCAATGATTTTTATATGGGAGAGAAAAAGTTTGGTGGTACTATTACAAATTTAAGTGGAAAATTGATCTATTGTGGAATAGGGATCAATTTAGAAAACGTGGATCAACTCTATGGAAGTTTAGATATACAGATCGATTCAAATCTTTTATTACAAAAATATTTTTCTCTTCTAAAGCAAAAAAAATCTTGGAAGCATATTTTTAGTAAATATTTGTTAGAATTCACAAAAAGTAGAGATTTTAAAACCACAATTAACAATAAAAAAGTATCACTCAAAAATGCCATCTTAAACGATGATGGTTCTATTAGTATAAACGATGAAAAGGTATTTAGTTTAAGATGACAGAAGTTATAACCATTGCAAATCAAAAAGGTGGTGTTGGAAAGACAACAACCGCTGTGAATCTAAGTGCAGCCCTTGCTTTAGAAGGTAAGCGTGTACTTTTAATCGATGCAGACCCACAATCAAATGCGACAACAAGTTTAGGTTTTCATAGGGACACTTATGAATACAATTTATATCATGTGATGTTAGGTACAAAAGAGATCAATGATATTATTTTAGACGTGGAAGATATAGAAGGACTTTATGTAGCTCCTTCAAATATTGGTCTTGTAGGGATTGAAAAAGAGTTTTATAAAAATACAAAAGATAGAGAACTTGTTCTAAAAAGAAAGATCGATCCTATTAAAGCAGACTATGATTATATTGTGATCGATTCACCTCCTGCATTGGGTCCACTTACTATTAATACTTTAAGTGCTGCTACCTCAGTTCTTATTCCTATTCAATGTGAATTCTTTGCACTAGAAGGACTTGCTCAGCTTTTAAATACTATTAAACTGATTCGTCAAACGATCAATAGAAGTTTAGATATCAAAGGTTTCTTACCTACAATGTATAGTGCACAAAATAATCTTTCAAAACAGGTTTTTGCAGATTTAGCAAAACACTTTGAAAATAAACTTTTTACATTAAATGATTCTTCATATGTTGTTGTTCCAAGAAATATCAAACTTGCAGAATCTCCAAGTTTTGGAAAACCAATCATGTTATATGATCCAAAATCTGCTGGAACAAAAGCATATAACAACTTAGCTAAATCAATTTTACAATAAGGAAAATTCAATGGCACTAGGGAGAGGATTAGGGGAATTATTAGGAGAAGTTGAAACAGCTTACGGAAGTAATAATACAGTCTCTAAAAAAGATCTATTAGAGATAGATGTAAATTTAATTGATCCAAATCCATATCAGCCTAGAAAAGTTTTTAATGAAGAGAAACTTCAAGAACTAAGTGATTCTATTGTTACAAATGGTTTAATGCAACCAATCGTTGTAACACAAAATGAGGATAGATATACTCTTATTGCAGGTGAAAGACGTCTTCGAGCTACAAAACTAGCTGGTATTACTATGATAAAAGCAGTTGTTTTAGATATCGATAATGATAAACTAAGAGAACTTGCTTTAATAGAAAATATCCAAAGAGATGATCTTAATATCATTGAAGTGGCACATTCTTACTCAGGGCTGATTAAAGATTATGATATCACTCATGAAGAGTTAGCTAAACTTGTATCAAAAAGTAGAAGTAGTATCTCAAATACCTTAAGACTATTGACTCTTAGTGAATATGCACAAACAATGCTTGGAAATGATAAAATTAGTGTAGGGCATGCAAAAGTTATCATTGGACTTGATAGTGAGATGCAAAAACTAGTGATAGATTCTATTATTGGACAAAAGTTAAGTGTAAGACAAACTGAGGAACTTATCAAAAAACTTAAAACAGAACCATCTCAAACCGTAAAAAAAGAGAAAAAAAAGTTACAGATTGACTACAAGCCTC
>CBETOJ010000216.1:0-3355 GCA_965537725.1 uncultured Campylobacterales bacterium
GTATCCCGTTTTGCTGGGTTTTCCCCAAAGTCTTTGATAAGTTTTATCATCTCTTGCTGGTTCATCGAGTTTGTAGCTCCTGCGGCACTTACCACATTCTCTTCCATCATGGTACTTCCAAGATCATTTGCCCCAAACTTTAAAGCCATTTGACCGATGTAACTCCCTTGTGTTACCCATGAACTTTGGATATTAGGAAAGTTATCAAGATAAAGTCTTGCAACTGCTAAAAGCCTTAGGTATCTGTTTGAGCTTTGTGGAGGGATATTTGGAAGCTCTTCAGCTAGTTTTGTATGGGCTGATTGAAAGCTCCACATAATAAAAGCTCTAAATCCAGCTGTTTCATCTTGTAAATCTCTTATCTTTTCCCAGTGATCAATGATCTGTTCATCACTTTCAACTGTTCCAAACATCATAGTAGCAGTTGATTTTACACCGATTTTATGAGCTTGTCGATGCACTTCAAGCCAGTCTTTTGTATCTAGCTTCTTTGGAGCAATGATATCTCTTACATCATCATTAAGTATCTCAGCTCCAGCCCCAGGAATTGAAGCTAGACCTTTATTTTTTAGTCTTTGTAAGACCTCTTGGTAAGAGATCTTAGAGATCTTTGAGATATAATCTATCTCAATAGCACTAAACCCATGAATAGTGATCTGTGGATATTTTGTATGGATATGATCCACTAGCTTTTCATAAAAATCTATTTTAAGCTTTGGATGAACTCCCCCTTGAAAAAGGATCTGGGTTCCACCTATCTCTAAAAGCTCATCTATCTTTTGATCAATCTCGTCATAACTAAGCACATAAGCATCTTCATCTTTTTGATGACGATAAAATGCACAAAATTTACAATCTACCCAGCAGATATTGGTATAGTTGATATTTCGATCCACTACAAAAGTTGTAACTTTTTTAGGGTGAAGCTGAAGCTTTCTTTCACTTGCCATTTGTGCAAGATCAAGCAATGAAGCATTTTGGATAAGATCAAGGGCTTCACTATTTGATATTCTTGTAAAATTATTCATAATATTAGAATTGACCACCTAGATTAAATTCAAAACTAGATGTTTGCTCTCCCTCTTGGGCATCAAGTGCTTCAGCAAAGATAAACTGGATAGGTCCAACTGGTGATTGCCAAGAGAAAAGCACCCCAGCTCCTGATCTTTGATAATCTGTAAAGTTGTCTTCACCGATCATCCCATAATCATAAAATATTGCCCATCTCATTTTTGCACTAGGAATTAAAGGAAAACCAAGTTCAATGGTATTTGAAAAATACCGTGTAAGAGGTCTTGAATCATCAATTGGCTGAAAGGCATACGTCTCAAATCCTCTTAAACTTCTAGGACCCCCCATATAAAAGGTTTCACCATCTGGAATATTTCCGGTATCTTCTAAGAACTTTAGATTGTTTTTATATCTAAAGATTACATCATAATCTAATATATCCTCAAGACCATAGAAGAATTTAAAGTATGTATTACTTAGCATATATCGTGCATCACCACCAATACCTGCATATTTTAAATTTGTCCCCGTACTAATTCCTTCTCTTGGAAGAAAATAGTCATCAGTATTATTATAGTTTATATATGGAGTAAGTGCACTTGTTAAGAAGGCTGATTTAGGTGTTCCATCTTCATAAGTGATAGTTGAATCTGAAAGCTCATAGGTTGTACCAACACGTGTATGTCTCCCAATAGATCGTCCAACTCCAACTAAGAATCCATACTCTTCAAGCTCTTTTTCATTATCTAAACTTCTATTGATGATCTCTGATTTTTCTCTATAGAGTTTTATTTGACCATCATATTTACTATCGTAGATTGCTGGATTTTTTAATGATACTGAAAACTCTCTATTTACTTTTGAGTAGTCTATAGAGAAACCTGCTCCTAAACCACTACCAAATACATTTTTATCATTGATTGAACCATTGATCATCCATCCCTCATAACTTCCATATCCACCACCAATGATGATATTTCCAGTAGGTGCTTCGACCACAGTTACTTCAAGATCAACTTTTGAAGCAGAAACTCTTTTTTGATTGAGTTCAACTTTTTCAAAATACCCAGTTCTTCTTAGCTTATTTCTAGAGTCTTTAAAATCAGTGAGATTAAATAGATCACCTGGAGCTAGATACACATCCCTTCTAATAACTCTATCAAGTGTTCTTGTATTTCCTGAAATGATCACATCATTTATATATACTTTATCTCCAGGAACTACATTGTAGATAATATTTACTGTTTTTTTCTCTTTATCAGGGCTGATATTAAACTTCACATCAGCAAAGGCATACCCTTTGTCTGCAATTTGTGTTTTGATATATTCTTGGTCTTTTCTTACTTGGTTGATATTAAAAATATCACCTTTTTCTAGTTTTAGTTCACTTAAAAGATCTTCACTTTTCACGATATTTTCATCTGTAAATAAGATAATCTCATTGACTGTATATTGTTCACCCTCTTCAATAGTGTATTCGATATTTGCACTATTAGAGTTAAAATCTATCTTTGAAAAAGGCTTACTAATTTTTGCATCTAAATACCCATTTTGTAAATAAAGATCTCGGATTCGAGCACTATCGTATTCTAACTGCTCATAGCTCATCTCACCATCATTCATCCCAAAAAACCATGTGAAACAACAATCTTCCTCTTTATTAGCAATAACAGTTTCAAAATCACTTGCTTCTAAGTTTTGGGCACCTTTATAGTCGATCTTTTTAATAGTGATCTCATCCCCTTTGTTTACTTGAAAAACAACAGAAACACTATTTTCATTGATCTCATCAACAGATACTTCAACTACAGAGTTTACAAGACCTTCACGCTCCAATGCAGCCAAAAGAGCTTTTTTTGCATTTTGAACTCTTTGCTTTGTATACATATTCCCTTTTTTAATATTCATTTGTGAATAAAGGAGTTCCACTTCTTCTTCTCTTGTTTTATATCCTGTAATCTCAATATTCGATATAAAAGGTTTCTCTTTAAAGTGGAAAGTTAAAACTTTGTTTTCATTGGTTACCCAGATATCTCTAAAGTAGTCAAATCTATAAAACTCTTTAATAGCCTTGTTGATCTCTTGCACACTATAACTATTTTTTGATTTTAGATTAATATTCTCTAATGCAACCCTTGTAGAGATTTGAGTAAGCCCTTCAAATTCTATTTTTGTAAACTCTTCTCTTGCTAGGAGAGATACTGAGGAACATAAAGTCAATAATAAAAGTTTTTTAAGCAAAGTATTTCCTTTTATAAAATAAGTCAAAAAGTGTATCTAAAAGATAATTATAAATTAGTTAATTGAGTGAAGATATGTGGTTTTATTTAAAATGTGGTTTAAA